>NZ_JBHYMK010000001.1:66585-289332 GCF_042743065.1 Streptomyces sp. NPDC058872 | reverse complement strand
CCGTCGCCCTCCCCGGCCCCCGTTTCCGCCCCGGCACCCCCCGGCGCCTCCCCCTCGGGCCGTCAGCTGCGGGAACGGGCTCGCGAGCGGGTCAACGCGAGGGCGCCGCCGCCCGCCAGCAGGAGGGCGAGCGCCCCGGCCGCGATGTACGGGGTGGCGGAGCTGCCACCGGTCTCGGCGAGGTGCTCGGTGGGGGTGACGCCGGCGTTGTTGGTCTTGATGCCACCGGCGTCGCTCGGCTTGGCCGAGGGCTGCTCCGAAGGCCGTTCGCTGGGCTGCCCGGTCGGCTCGTCCGTCGGCTCGTCCGTCGGCTCGTCCGTCGGAACCGTGCCCCCGGGCGTCTCGCAGGCGGCTTCGGCGAGGGTGACCGTGCCGTTGACCTCGGCGACACCGAGCTTCAGCGGGTCGACCTCCACGTGCAGTTCGAGGGCCGTCGCCGCGGCGCTGCGACTGGCGGTGGAGGTACGGGAGAGGTCCAGGGTGACCTGCCCGACGCCCGGCACCCTGACCTGGGTCCGACCACCGGCCGACAGGGTCGTCTTCTTCCCGAAGACGGTCACGTGGCCGAGGACGTTGGACGTGGCGACCGGCTGCTTCCCCACCTCGCACAGCGCCCTGGACGTCACCTCCTCGACCTCGACGAGGGAGAGCAGCGGGATGCCGGGGACGTGGACCCGGGCCCTGACCAGGTTGACGTGCCCCTCTGCCTTCCCTTCGTCCACGGTCGCGTCCGAGGTGGCGACGTCGGCCCTCAGGAGGTCGATCGGCTTCCCGCCCTCGGCCCCCTGCACCTTCACGGAGAGCGCGGTCTCGTCGTCGCTCTCCGGCGCCTCGACCTCGTTGAGGGAGGCCCGCACCGGTACTTCCACGGCCTTGCCCAGGAGGGAGACGTCGAGGCCGGCCCGCAGCACTGAGGCGGTGGCACGCCCTTCGCCGCCCGAGGCGTGCGCCACCGGAGCCGCCAGGAGCACGGGGCCGACGGCCAGGGCGGCGACGGTCACGGCAGCGGCAGTACGGCGCACCGGCATGCGGAAGGTGTTGCTGTTCACGATGGTGGAACCCCCACGGAAGACATGGCGTCGCCGACCGCTCACCTCGGGGACGGTGGGTCGCTGCGGCTCCGGCGACTTGAGACACCGAAATCTTTACGCACGGAGAGTGAACCGACAGTCGCCTGGGGTGAGTTCACCCCAACGGGGGGTTTCCGTGTTCATTTTCGATTCTTTTCGGCACAACCGTTCCCGCCCCCCCCGCACGCCTCGTACGGGGCGGCCCACACGGCTTGGGTGGAAACGATCCACGATGCGGTCGGGTCACGGAACGTCAACCCGGCGCGCACGCACGGAGAGAGGGGTCACCGCGCCGAAATCGTCAGCGGCACCGCACCCCTCGACGCTCACCGATCCGGAAGGACCACCACTTCGACGAGTTCCCGAACGAGCCCTTCGGAGACGGGATCGCCGGTGACGAGCAGTCTGAGGTAGACCGGGCCGAGCAGCAGGTCGACGGCCAACTCCACATCGGGAAGATGCAGCCGCCCCTGTTCCTCGGCCCGCCGCAGCACCTGCCGGAGGATGGTGCGCCGTTCCCGCTCCACCTCGTGCAGCGCCGCGGCGAGTTCGGGGGATCGGGGTCGCTCGCTGACCAGCCCGGCGATGACGCGGCCGAGTTCGGTGCCGGTGAGCAGGCGGACGGTGTTGGACAGCACGGTGACGAGGTCCGCCCGCACGTCGGCGGTGTGCGGGGCTTCGGGATTGGCCAACGCGAAGGAGTGCCGCACCGCGGCGGCGATCAGCTCGGTGCGGCCCTTCCACCGCCGGTAGACCGTGGGCCGGGAGACGCCCGCGCGAACCGCCACCGCGTCGACCGACACCCCCGCCGCCCCGCCCTCCGCCAGCAGTTCGACCGCGGCCCGCAGGATGCGCGCCGAGGCCTCGTCGCTGCGCGGTCGCCCCGCCGCGGACGCCCGCTCAGCCACCGGCCACCGCCCCCCGGGCGGCAACGGCCCCGTCGTACGCGACGAAGCCGTCTTCGATCCCCATGGCGACCTGCTTCACCACGACGTACGGGACCGAGAAGAGCTCGGTGTCCCGGACCGCCTCCCAGAACATGTAGTAGGCGGAGAGGTCTTCGGTCTCGACGAAGAGGATGTCGCTGTAGTCGGCGCAGAAGGCCTCCGAGTCGAACCAACGGAGACGGACCCCGTCGGCCCGGGCGGCGAGGGCCCTGACCGCCTCCCAGGTACGGGCCCGCTCGCTGCGCTCCAGACGGAGCCAGGCGGGCTGGAACTGCAGCATGTTCATCACCACGTACGTCACGACGCTCCTCGCGCTGGATGGGACCCCTGGGGTCGTGGAATTAGATTACACTACTGCTCTGTAATTTAATTTCCACACGAGGAGGTCGGCATGTCCGGTACGGATCGCACGGGAATCGCCGTGATCACCGGTGGCACCGCGGGCGTGGGCCTGGCACTGGCCCGAAGGCTCGCGGAGCGCGGCGAGCGGGTCGTCGTCTGCGGCCGCGACCGGGACCGCCTGGCCGCCGCCGACGCCCTTCCGGGGATCGAGGCCGTCCGGTGCGACCTCTCGGTGGAGAGCGAGGTGGTCTCCCTGACCGAGCAGTTGCGCACCAGAGGGGGCATCAGGCTCCTGGTCAACAACGCGGCGGTCCAGTTCGAGTACCGGCTGACCGCACACGACCCCGCCGACCTGCTCCGCACCATGGACACGGAGATCGGGACCAATCTGGCCGGCCCGGTCAAGCTCACCGCGCTCGCCCTGCCCCTGGTGCTGCCGGGGGGCCTGATCGTCAACGTCACTTCGGCGCTGGCCCTGTCCCCGAAGCGCAGCGCTCCCCTGTACTGCGCCACCAAGGCCGCGCTGCGCAGTTACACCACCGCCCTGCGCCACCAACTCGCCGAGGACGAGCGGGGCATCCGGGTCACGGAGGCCGTGCTGCCCCTCGTCGACACGGCCATGACGGCCGGCCGGGGCAGCGGCAAGATCAGCCCGGAACGGGCGGCCGCGGAACTGCTGCGGGGCATGGACCGCGCCCGACCCGTCATCCGCGTGGGCAAGGTGCGCGCCCTGACCGTGCTGCACCGGTTGTCGCCCGCGCTGGTGGCACGTCTGCTCCGGGACGGCTGACCGCACCACCGGAAGTCGGCCCGCCCCCGCACGGTGCGGCACGCGCTCCGCCCACCGGCTCGACCGGGTCACGCCAGCCGAGCAGCACCTCCCGGTCGGCCGTGGTCACGTCCTTCCGGCCGGCGGCGAACCGGTCCACCACGGTCGACCCGTCCGGCAGGCGTGATCGAAGGATGAACTGATCGGCGACCCGGATCGCCTCGCCCTCGTCCAACAGCCCTTCAGGCCCGGCGGCCTCCAGCAGGAGGTGCGTCAACCAGCGGTCGAAGCGGGCGCTCTGCGCGAAGGTGACCAGCCGCCCCTTACGATTCGGCGCTGCGCTCGACGAGATCGCCCCATGAAGGTTCGTGGGCACCCCGATGCGCGCCCCGTGCGGCCTCAGCCACGTTCAACCCTTTCGTACGAGCCGGTTCCGCATGAAGTGATAGGTGTCCGGCCTCAACCGGCCCAGTGGCGGTACGCCTCGATCCACTCCGCCCCCTCGGGAGCGGGGCTGGGCAACGGCAGATCCAGGATCCCGATCGACTGCCGGACGCGACCGCGAGAGCACGAGGCGACGATCCTGCCGTCGGGCGTGAGGTCGAAGCCGCGCACCGTCACCTCGACGCCGAGAACCGTGGTGGTGAAGGGCAGAGCGAGGTGTTCCTCAAGCATGGTGAACAGACCGGTCCGCTGCTCGTCCTCGCCGTAGGCGTCCACCGTGACCTCGTCGATCATGGCCTCAAGCTCGGCCCTGTCCAGCATGCCCATGACGCCACGGTAGCGGCCCGCATCGCGACGTCAGCGTGGCTTCCCCATCTGCTCCGTCGGCACATCCGTGACAGCGGGAGGTCCGCGTATCGTCGGGGTCATGCGTCTGAGCACAGTGATCCTCCCCATCCACCGGTGGGCCGAAGGACAGAAGATCTGGCGGCGGGCCGAAGACCTCGGCTTCCACGCCGCGTACGCGTACGACCACCTGTCCTGGCGGTCGTTCCGGGACGGGCCGTGGTTCGGCGCCCTCCCCACCCTCACCGCCGCGGCGACCGCCACCGGGCGGATGCGCCTCGGCACCCTCGTGACCTCAGTCAAGCCTTGTCCACCCATCACGGTCTGACCTGGGAAGACGTGCGTCAGGGGCGTCTTGGTCCCGCCCGGAGCAGATCAGATCGCGATGAGTCGGACGCGGTTACCGCACAGCTTGGCCATGTCGTCGACGTCCGACGTGAGCATGGCCACCGGGCCTGGCCGGCGGAGCGCCAGCTCGGCGACAGTGGCATCGATCGCGTACTTGTGGCCGTGCAGTCCGGCCTCTTTCAGCAGCCCGGCGGCGGCCCTGGCCGCCTGCTCGGTCACCGCTTCGACCTTGACCTGGGAGAGGATCCAGTTCAGTCGGGCGGTGTTCACCCGGGCGTGCATGACCTCCACGACGGTGTTGGCGCAGACAACGAGATCGGCAGCCATCGAATGGAAGGACCGGATCATCGCGAGCACGGCCCGGTCCTGCGAGATCCAGGCGGACAGCCCTTGGGAGTCCAGTACGACGGTCTCGATGCGGTGGTTCACGCGGCGCTCGCCGGCTCCTCGTGCTCGGCCGGGCCGAAGATCCTGGCCTGGGCCGCGGCCAGCTCCTCGTCGGTGAACGCGCCGTGCTCCTCCTCGTAGCGGCGCAGCTCCTCACCGAGCAGCTGGTGTCTGATCTGGCGGGCGACCGCCTCCGCGACGTAGCCGGAGACGTTGTCCGTGAGCCTCTTCAGCTCCGCCACCTGTTCGGTGGGCAGAGTGACCGTGATGCGGGTCGTATCAGCCATGGAGTCAGCATACTGCGGTATGCGCGCCATCTCCCGGGCTTCTCCGCATCGGCACGCGATCCCGACACGCCGTGCCAGAGACCGCAGTTTGCCGGGTACCGGCAGCCTGGGGCCGCCGTAGCGGCAAGGAGCGGTCCTACCCCGCCCGGCACGGGAGACGGATCATGGCAGCGGGCGGAGAGTGCTTCGGGCCGATCTCCGTCCGTCGGCAGGAGGGGAGCCTGTGTCACGCACACGCAACGTCGTCCGTCCTTCGGTGGCGATACCGCCTTGGCCGGTGGCCGGACCGGTCGCGGCCGTCATCGCCCTGCCGGGCGGGGCGGCGGCAGGAGCGCTTCTGGCCGGAGGCGTGATGTGGTTGCTGGGCCTCGGTGACGGTAGTGAGACGGCGTACACCATCGGAGGTGCCCTCGGCCTGTGGATCACCTGGTGGCCGTTGCTCCGCGCCGTGCGGGCCCATCGCCTCTGGGCCTGGGCCGGTGCTCTCGTCGCGGCCGTCCTGGTCGCGTTGGCCGCCGTCTCCTCATCGGGAGAGTTCGTCCGGCCCGTATGGTCGGCCCCGCATGACACCCAGGCCGGTGCGTTGGCTGTGGGCAGCTGGCACGATGCCGACGTCGTCGTTCGGGTACGGGAAGACAGAGCAACCGCGTTCCGGGTCGACGACGGCAGTGTCGCGTGGAGTTGGAGCCCTCCAGGCCGGGAGACGATCTGCACACTGAGCCGTCGGACCTCAAGAGGTATCGGTGTCATCGGACACACCACGGACGGCCCGTCCTGCTCGGCCGCGACCGCCCTGGACGTGGGCACGGGGCGGGAGATCTGGCGCTCCTCCATGGCACCGGTGGGCCGCATCCTGGAAGAGCCGGTGCCCGACCTGCTCGCGGTCACCAGTGAGACCGTGGTCCTGCCCGAGGAGCGGGGGTGGCGGGCCGTCCGACTGTCGGACGGGAGCGACCGCTGGCGCGCCGCGAGCAAGGAGGGCTGCTCCCCTCTTCTTTCCGACAGCGACGACAGCACCGTGGTCACCGTCGATGAGTGCGGTGAGCGCGCCGCACCCACCCTGGCCACGTACGCGGGTCACGACGGCCGACGACTCAGCAGCGGCCACGTGCCCGCTGTCGGCACCCCGCGGTTCCTGATGGTCCTGGCGGTCACCCCCCTGACCCTCTGGGCGCACGAGGGAGATCTGCGCGGTACCCGCGCGGTGCTCCGCTACGACGAACGGGGAGACGTCCGTGTCACGCTGCCGACGGACGGACCCACGGGGGAGATCCGGATCCTGCCCGGATACTCCGGCGCCTACCTCGACGTGCTGAAGGCCCGGCCGGTCCGCTCAGCCGCTGTGATGGGCGACACCTTGGTGGCCGCCGAGGTGCGACCCGGTGACCGGCGGTGGGTGTCCAGCGGAAACAAGCCGGGATACCAGGCGACACGGGGCCGGATATCCGGGTTCTCCCTGACCAGCGGCACCCGGCTCTGGAGCATCGACACCGACGACGAGATCGAAGGGGTGATCCGCCACAAGGACGAGATCTGGGCGATCGGCGGCAGCGAGCTGACGGCCGTCTCCCCCGGTACCGGTCTGCGGACCCACCAGATCGCAACGCGGGACACCCGCAGCGGGTTCCCCGCTGACCTGTGGATCCTCGAATCGGGCGGGTACGCCTTGGTTCACGCGGACGGAGGCAGCGCGGCACCCGTCACCGTTCTGCGCTGAACGCCACCCGGCCGCCCCCTCAAGGACGCCACGCCGTCGGCAGTGCAGGCGTCATCGCTCTGCTCGTGGTCCGGCCCGGCGGCTCTTGGGGATCGGACCCCTGGCGCTCAGGTCTCCTGGGCTTAGGGTCGTCACCATGCGACTGAGTACTGTGATTCTGCCCATCGACCGCTGGCACGAGGGAGGCGGCGAGAAGTGGCGGCGTGCCGAGGAGCTCGGCTTCCACGCCGCGTACACGTACGACCACCTGTCCTGGCGTTCCTTCCGGGACGGACCGTGGTTCGGCGCGATCCCCACGCTCACGGCCGCGGCGACCGCCACCGGGCGGATGCGCCTCGGCACCCTCGTGACCTCCCCCAACTTCCGGCACCCGGTGACCTTGGCCAAGGAACTGATCACGCTGGACGACGTCTCCGGCGGGCGGGTCACGCTCGGTATCGGGGCCGGGGGGAACGGCTTCGACGCCACCGCGCTCGGCCAGGAGGCGTGGACGCCGAAGGAGCGGGCGGACCGGTTCGGCGAGTTCGTGCCGTTGCTCGACCGGCTCCTCACCGAGGGGGCGGTCTCGCACGAGGGCGACTTCTACTCGGCACAGGAGGCGCGGAACGTCCCGGGCTGCGTCCAGCGGCCCCGGCTCCCCTTCGCCGTGGCGGCCACCGGGCCGCGCGGGCTGAAGCTGGCCGCCCGGTACGGGCAGGCATGGGTGACGACCGGCGACCCGAAGCTGTACGAGACGGGCACCCCGGAGCAGTCGGTGGCGGCCCTGCGCGGGCAGGTCGAGAGGCTCGGCAAGGCGTGCGCGGAGTTGGGTCGGGACGTGGCCGGGCTGGACAAGGTCCTGCTCCACGGCTTCACCCCGGACCGGAACGGACCGCTGGAGTCCGTGGACGCCTTCGTCGACTTCGCGGGACGCCACCGCGAGCTCGGCTTCACCGAGATCGTGGTCCACTGGCCGATCCCCGACTCGGACTTCGCCACCGACCCGGCGGCCTTCGAACGGATCGCCACCGAAGCGGTCGCCCAGCTCGACTGAGCGCCCGAGCCGTTCGCCGCCCCGCACCCCGTGGGGCGGCGGGGCACGTGCGGGCGGCTCACCCCCGCGTCCACCCCACTGCTTCGGCCCTCCCGGACTCCTGTAGTTTAATTTAGGCCAGCCTAACCTAACAAGGACTGGTCGTACGGGTACGACGGACAGGAACGGGATCGGGGTCTCCGTGAGCATCGAGGTCTACCGGGACGCCTGGGGCGTTCCCCATCTGCGCGCCGCGGACCCGGACGAACTCGCCTTCGCCCAGGGGCGGACCACCGCCCACGACCGGGCCTGGCAGTTGGAGGTCGAGCGGCACCGGGCCCGGGGCACCACCGCCGCCTTCCTCGGCCCCGCGGAGCTCGGCTGGGACGTCTTCGCCCGGCAGGCCCGGCTCGCCGACACCGCCCGCCGCTGCTTCGAGCGGCTCGAAGCGACCGATGCACCCACGGCCTCTTGGGTCCGCGCCTACGTGTCCGGGGTCAACGACGGGCTCCCGGAAGGGGCGGGCCGTGCACCCGAGTTCGCGGAAGCCGGACTGGCTCCCGGTCGCTGGGAACCTTGGACCCCGCTCGCCGTATGGCTCTCCACCCACGTCCTCTTCGCCGGCTTCCCCACCAAGCTGTGGCGGGAGGAGGTGGCCCGACGGCTCGGCGAGGAGTGGACGGAACTCTTCGCCACGGACGGCCCCGGCACCGCCGGTTCCAACGGCTGGATCGTGTCGGGCGACCGGACCGCCACCGGGGCCGCCCTGGTGGCCGGCGATCCGCACCGGTTCATCGAGGCCCCCGGCGTCTACCAGCAGGTCCGACTCGCCTGTCCCGCGTACGACGTGGTGGGCCTCGCCGTGCCGGGCGTCCCCGGCATCGCCCACTTCGGTCACACCGGGCCGGTGGCCTGGGCCATCACCAACGCGATGGCGGACTACCAGGACCTGTACCGGGAGCGGTTGCGCCGGCTCCCCGACGGGAGCACGGTGGCCCTCGGCCCGGACGGTTGGGCCCCGGCCGCCGCACACACGGAGACGATCGAGGTCGCGGGTGCCGAGCCGGTCGTGATCGAGGTGGTCGAGACCGCGCGGGGTCCGGTGATCATCGGCCTGGACGGAGAGCCCGACCCCACCGATCCGACCGGCACCCGGGAGGCCATCAGCCTGCGGCATCCGCCACGGGTCACCGGCGAGCTGGGCTTCGGGACGCTGCCCGCACTGCTGCGCGCCCGGACCGTCGCCGATGTGGACGCGGCCCTCGACGGCTGGGTCGAGCCGGTGAACGTCGTCCAGGCCGCCGACACCCGGGGCGGCCTGCTCCATCGGGTCGCCGGCCACGTGCCCGTCCGGGGCCGTGCCAACTCCCTGCGGGTCGTGCCCGCCTGGGACCCGGCGCACGCCTGGGACGAACGGCCCGCGTCGCTCCCCCGCGCCGAGGTGCACGGCCACGCCGTCATGGCCAACGCCCGGGACCTGGCCGCCCCCCTGGGCGTGGAGTTCGCCCCGCCGCACCGGGCGACGCGGATCGACGGGCTGCTCGGTGCCTCGGCGTCCTGGACCGCAGGGGCGATGGCCGCGATCCACACGGACACCGACAACCCCTCCGCGGCCCCCCTCCTGGAGGCGGTGCGACGCGCGGGGCAGGACCCGACGGCCGTCGCCGACCGCCTCTCCCCCGCCGGCGCGAACGTGCGGGAGCAACTGCTCGGCTGGAACCGGCGGATGGACGCGGACAGCCAGGACGCCGGACTCTACGCAGCCGTGCGCGGGGCCGTCGTGCGCCGGCTGGCCGGGCACCGGGCCTTCGCGGCACTGCGCGAACCCGCCCCGTACCCCGAGCTGTTCCGCCCCTGGCTGGCGCTCGGGCCCCGGGTCGCCTTCGCCCTGGAAACACTGCTCGTGACCGGCCCCGTGCCCGCCGGGGACGTCGACCGGATCGTGGGCGAGGCGCTCGACGAGGTCGGCTCCGGCGGACCGCCCGCGGCCTGGGGCGTGACGCACCGGCTCGCCCCCTGGCAGGCGCTGCCCGATCCGGACGACGAGCGGTGGCCGGGGCTCGGCGGGGACCACGACTGCGTGCTCTCCACGTCCAGTGTGCCGGGGTGGACCGATCGCAGCGCCCGCGCCTCCGCCGCCCGGTACGTGTGGGACCTCTCCGACCGCCGGCGGAGCCGCTGGATCGTGCCGTTCGGCGCATCGGGCGTTCCCGGCGACCCGCACCACCAGGACCAATTCCCCCTGTGGTTGCGGGGCGAGCTCGCCCCCGTCACCACCGACTGGCAGCACCTCACCGAGGAACCAAGGAGCAGGGCATGACCGCCGCCGCACACGTCCAGGCCGTCGAGGGCTTCGGGACCGTCACCATCCGCCCCGTCGACCCCGAGGGCGACGCCCCGCTCATCCACGGCTGGGTGAACGAGGAGCGGGCCCGGTTCTGGGGCATGCTCGGGACCACCCTCGAACAGGTCCGGGAGGTCTACGGGCACCTCGACTCGCTGACCACCCACCACGGCTACCTCGTCGACCGGGACGGGGAGCCGGTCGCGCTCCTCCAGACGTACGACCCCGCGGCCGACCGGGTCGGCGAGTGCTACCCGGTGCGACCGGGGGACATCGGCCTCCACCTGCTCATCGCGCCGGGCCTGGCCCCCGAGCCCGGCTTCACGGGCCGGTTGCTCATCGCGATCGTCGCCTTCTCCTTCAAGGACCACCACCGGATCGTGGTCGAACCCGACGCGGCCAACGAGAAGGCCGTCGCCCGCATGCGACGGGCCGGCTTCGAACTGGGCCCCGAGGTGGTGCTCCCCGAGGTGGACCTGCCCGAGGTCTTCATCCCGGAGAAGCGGGCGCGGCTCGCGTTCCTGAGCCGCTGATCCCGCCGGGGGTCAGGCCAGGACCCGGCCGTTGACGACGACCCGGCGCGGCGCGGCGAGGACGCGCACGTCCGCACGGGGGTCTTCGCCGTAGACGACCAGGTCGGCCGGGGCGCCCTCCTCCAACGAGGGCCGGCCGAGCCAGGCCCTGGCCCCCCACGTGGTGGCGGCGAGCGCCTCGATCGGCGGGATCCCCGCCTTGGTGAGCTCCTCGACCTCCTCCGCGACCAGGCCGTGGGCGAGGGAGCCGCCCGCATCGGTGCCGACGAAGACGGGCACGCCCGCGTCGAAGGCCGCGCCGACGGTGTCGTAACGGCGCTCGTGCAACCGGCGCATATGGGCCGACCAGCGGGGGAACTTCTCCTGACCGCCGTCGGCGAGGTGCGGGAAGGTCGCGATGTTCACCAGCGTCGGGACGATGGCCACGCCCCGCTCGGCGAAGAGCGGAATCGTCTCCTCGGTGAGCCCGGTCGCATGCTCGATGCAGTCGATGCCGGCCTCGACGAGGTCCCGGAGCGAGTCCTCGGCGAAGCAGTGCGCGGTGACCCGGGCGCCGAGCCGGTGCGCCTCGGCGATGGCCGCCTCGACCTCGGGGCGCGGCCAGCAAGCGGTGAGATCGCCCGCTTCCCGGTCGATCCAGTCGCCGACGAGCTTGACCCAGCCGTCACCGCGGCGGGCTTCCCGACCGACGTACGCGACGAGGTCGACGGGCTCGACCTCATGGGCGTAGTTGCGGATGTAGCGGCGGGTGCGGGCGATGTGGCGGCCCGCCCGGATGATCTTGGGCAGGTCCTCGCGCCCGTCGATCCAGCGGGTGTCGGAGGGCGAACCCGCGTCCCGGATCAGCAGGGTCCCGGCGTCCCGGTCGGCCAGGGCCTGCTTCTCGCTGGTGGCCTCGTCGACGGGGCCGTGCCGGTCGAGACCGACGTGGCAGTGGGCGTCGACGAGTCCGGGCAGCGCCCACCCCTCGACGGTCACCGTCTCGGCGGCGGGCCGGTCGAAGGTGATCCGCCCGTCGACGCACCACAGTTCGTCCCGTACGTCCTCCGGGCCGACGAGCACCCGCCCCTTCACGTGCAGCACCTCGTGATCGCTCATGCCTGCACTGTACGAGGGCGGGAACACCGCCGGGGCGAGGGAGGGGCCCCGGGGCCGGGGTGCCCGAGGGGCTGTGCCACACGGCCGGAAGGGAGCGCGCACGGAGAGCGGCTCCCGGGGTCGTGCGGTCACCGCTCGGTACCCTGATCAGGAGCTTCGCCCGTGTCGAAGCGAGTCGCACCGAACCGAAGAAGGCACCGCCGTGACCGTGACACATCCGCTGCTGGACCTGGCCCCGCTGACCGCCGCGCGCTTCGCGTCCATCGAGCGCCGGGTGGCCGCCCTGCTCTCCACGGAGCAGGACGTGGTGATCACCCAGGGCGAGGCGCTGCTGCCGCTGGAGGGGTGCATCCGCAGTGGCGCGCGGGCCGGTTCGACCGCGCTGAACGTGGTCACCGGTCCGTACGGGCAGACCTTCGGGAACTGGCTCCGGGACTGCGGTGCGACGGTCGTCGACCTGGTGGTGCCCTTCCACGCGGCGGTGACGGCGGAGCAGGTGGAGCGGGCGCTCTGCGAACACCCGGAGATCGACTTCGTCTCGCTGGTGCACGCGGAGGCGGCCACCGGCAACACCAACCCGGTCGCCGAGATCGGTGGGGTCGTGCGGGCGCACGGCGCGCTGTTCTACCTGGACGCGGTGGCGTCGATCGGCGCCGAGCCGGTGCTGCCGGACGCCTGGGGCGTCGACATGTGCATCATCGGCGCGCAGAAGGCGATGGGCGGGCCCGCGGGGGTGTCCGCGGTGTCGGTGAGCGAGCGGGCGTGGCAGCGGTTCGCCGCCAACCCGGCCGCGCCGCGCCGCTCGTACCTCTCCCTCCTGGACTGGAAGGAGCGCTGGATCGACGGGGGCCGCAGGACGCTGCTCCACGCCCCGGCCCAGTTGGAGATGCTGGCCCTGGAGGCCTGTGTGGAGCGGATCGAGTCGGAGGGGCTGACCGCGCTGACGGCTCGGCACGCCTCGGCGGCGGCTGCGACCCGCGCGGGCGCCCTGGCGCTGGGCGGTGGTCTCGAACCGTACGTGCACCGCGAGGAGGACGCGGCCCCGGTGGCGACGACGCTGCGGGCTCCCGCGGGCGTCGACGCCTCGGAGCTGGTGACGAAGGCGCTGGCGACGGATGCGTCGGTGCCGCTGGTCGCGGGCGGTGGTGCACTGTCCCGGGAGATGATCCGGGTCAACCACTACGGCGTGGACGCGAGCCCGGAGGCGGTGCTGTCGTCGCTGGCCGCCCTGGGGACGGCGCTCGATGCTGCGGGACGGGCGGTGGACCCGGAAGGTGCGCGCCGGGCGGCTGCGGGGGCCTGGGGGTAAGCGGCGCGCGGAAGGGGCGGAGGCCGGACGCCGGGCCTCCGCCGGGCATCAGCCCGCCAGCGCCTCCAGGGCGCGGTCCACGTCCGCCGCGGTGTTGTACAGGTGGAAGGAGGCCCGCAGGTTGCCCGCACGGGTCGAGAGCAGGACGCCCGCTTCATGGAGGGAGTCCGCCCGGTCCCCGAGACCGGGAACGGCGACGACCGTCGAGTCGTCCATGACCGGCACGTGCCCGAGGTCGAGGAGCCCGGAGCGGAAGCGGGCCGCGAGTCCCTTGTCGTGGGCCTCGATCCGTTCGATGCCGATTTCCTCCAGGAGGGCGAGCGAGCGGGCCGCCCCGTGGTACGGGAGGAAGGCCACCGGCTCGTCGAAGCGGCTTGCGGAGCGGGCCAGTTCGCGGACCGGTCCGTAGACGTTCGCCCACAGCTCCTCACCGGTGACCCAGTTGGCGTGGATCGGGAGCAGCGAGTCCTGCGCCTCCTCGGTGACGGTGAGGAAGGACGCCCCGCGCGGGCAGAGCAGGTACTTGTAGCCGCCGGTGACCGTGTAGTCCCACCGTCCCGCGTCGAGCGGCAGCCAGCCCGCGGACTGGGTGGCGTCCAGGAGGGTGCGGGCACCGTGGGCGGACGCCGCTTCCCGGACCGCCGCGAAGTCCGCCGTGCGTCCGTTCGCGGATTGGACGGCGGAGAAGGCGACGAGTGCGGTCTCGGCACGGACGGACTCGGCCAGTCGCTCCAGCGGAACGAAGCGGGTCTTGAGGTCGCCGCGGATCGTGAACGGGGTGATGAGCGAGGAGAAGTCCCCTTCGGGGAACAAGACCTCGGCCCCGGCCGGCATCGACTGGGCGATCATTCCGCAGTGGACGGCGACCGAGCTGCCGACGGCGACGCGTTCGGGGGCGACGCCGGCGATGCGGGCGAAGGCGGCACGGGCCTGGGCCACCACTTCGAAGCTGCCGGCGCCGCCCGGTCGGCCGTCGGCGGTCTCCTGGGCGAGGAGCGTGACGGCTTCGACGGTCCGGCGGGGCAGGAGTCCGCAGCTGGAAGTGTCCAGATAGGTGCGCTTGGGCGCGAACTCGGCTCCGCCGAGCGGCTGGTCAAGGGGGTCCATGCCCCCCAGCCTGGGCTCCCCGCGATCACCCGTCAATGGCGGCCTGACCGTGGGGAATCTCCAAGCGCTGCTTATCTCTGCAGGTCAGAGCAGTGACCGGGGGTGGTCACTGCTGAGGAACCTCGCAGGTTCCGTCCGGGCCGCAGACCTCCGCACCGGCGCCGACCGGCTGCAGGACGCGTCCCTGCCAGGCCTGCTCCAGGGCTTGGGTGAAGACTTCGGCGGGCTGGCCGCCGGAGACGCCGTAGCGTCGGTCCAGGACGAAGAACGGGACGCCGTTGGCACCGAGTTCGGCAGCCTCGCGTTCGTCCTCCCGCACCGCCTCGGCGTAGGCGGACCCATCGGCGAGGACGGCGCGCACCTCGGTCTCGTCGAGGCCCGCCTCGATCCCGAGGGCGACCAGGGTCTCCGGGTCGAAGACGGAGCGCTCCTCGGCGAAGTTGGCCCGGTAGGCCAGGTCCAGGAGCTCGCCCTGCCGTCCGCGCTCCTTGGCGAGGTGGAGCAGGCGGTGGAGGTCGAAGGTGTTGCCGTGGTCGCGCCCCTCGGTGCGGTAGTCGAGGCCCTCCGCGTGCGCGTTCGAAGCGACGTGCGCCTCCATGGCGCGGGCTTCGTCGAGGGTGCGGCCGTACTTCTTCGCCAGCATCTCCAGGACCGGTCCCGTGTCGCCCTTGGCGCGGTGCGGGTCGAGCTCGAAGGAGCGGTGCACGACCTCGACGTCGTCGCGGTGGGCGAAGGCCGCGAGCCCCTTCTCGAAACGTGCCTTGCCGATGTAGCACCACGGGCAGGCGATGTCGCTCCATATCTCGACGCGCATGGGTGATCTCTCCGAAAGGGGTCGGGGTGGTGTTCTTCCCCGCGGGGAACACCACGGCGGGCCGGTTCATTCCGCTCCTGGCCGTCCGGTCGGGCGCTCCGGGGAGCGCCGGTCCGGGGAGCGCCGGTCCGGAGGGGAGGTCGCGCAGCGTTGCGGCGGGCGGCGCGGACATGAAGGTTCACTGAGAAACGGGCCACATCCGGAACATCCCCCACGTGCCCGTTCGTCCCCATGGGTGCGATGAACAAGACGATCAGGAACGCGTCGGTCTTCGTGCTGGTCCTGGTGCTGGCCCTGCTGGGGCGGGCGACCTGGGTACAGGCGTACGAAGGCAAGGCGCTCGCGGACGACTCGAAGAACCGGCGGAAGACCATCGCGCAGTACGCGCAGCCGCTCGGGAACATCGTCGTGGCCGGCTCCCCGGTCACCGGCTCGACGAGGACGGAGGGATCGGACCTCGCGTACAAGCGGACCTACACGGAGGGCGAGCTGTACGCGGCGGTCACCGGTTACAGCTCGCAGGCGTACGGCGCCACCCAGCTGGAGGGCATCTTCTCCGACGTCCTCGACGGCACCGACGACCGGCTGAAGAACCCCTTGGACGCCGTCACCCGCAAGCAGCAGGAGCCGGGCACGGTCGTCACCACGATCGACCCGGACGTCCAGGAGGCCGCCTACCGGGCGCTCGGGAGCAAGAAGGGCGCGGCCGTCGCCGTCGACCCGGCGAGCGGCCGGATCCTCGCCATGGTCTCCACCCCGTCGTACGACCCGTCGAAGATCGCCGGGACGAACGACGGGGACGTCTGGAAGGAGCTGACCTCCGACGAGGACAAGCCGCTGGTCAACCGGGCGCTGCGGCAGCCGCTCCCCCCGGGTTCCACCTTCAAGCTGGTCGTCGCGGCGGCGGCCCTGGAGAACGGCCTGTACGGCTCCGTGGACGTGGCGACGGAGAGTCCCGACCCGTACACCCTGCCGGGCACCCGGACCGTGCTGAAGAACGAGAACCCCTCCGCCCCCTGCGAGAACGCCACGATCCGCACCGCGCTGCAGTACTCCTGCAACAACGTCTTCGGCAAGATGGCCGCCGACCTGGGGCAGGACGAGGTGCGGGCGATGGCGGAGAAGTTCGGCTTCAACGACGCCGAGAGGGACGTCCCGGTCCGCGCCTACGCGAGCGTCTACCCGTCCGGCATGGACGCGGCGCAGACGGCGCTCACCGGCATCGGCCAGTTCGACGTGACCGCCACCCCGCTCCAGATGGCCCTGGTGTCGGCCGTGCTCGCCAACGACGGCCTGCTCGCCGCTCCGCACATGGTCTCGGAGGTCGTCGACTCCGACGGCGACCCGCTCCGGACGTACCGGGACGGGGACGCGGAACGGATCGTCTCCGCCTCGACCGCGGAGCAGTTGCGGAGCGCGATGGTGACCGTGGTGGAGAAGGGCACCGGCACCAATGCGGCCGTGGCGGGGGCCGAGGTCGGCGGCAAGACCGGCACCGCGCAGCACGGCGAGAACAACAGCAAGACCCCGTACGCCTGGTTCACCTCTTACGCGAAGGACCCCTCGACGGAGAAGCAGGTCGCCGTCGCCGTGATGATCGAGGACTCGGGCGCGGCCCGTTCCGAGGTCAGCGGCAACGGACTGGCCGCGCCGGTGGCGCAGAAAATGATGGAGGCGGCGCTGAAGTGACGTGCGACGGGGAGCGACTGGCCGCGGGGCCCCGTCACGCGATATGCAGGATCACGCTCCTCGTCGAGCACACATTCGACGTGCCGAACCTGCTGTCACCTCGCGGAGGATCCCGTGCGCCTGCCCCGTTCCCTGTCCGGCTGGACCATGGCGGTCTTCGGCGTGCTCGCCGCCGCCCTGGGCGTGGTGGGTCTGGTCACTCCGGACGCACTGCTCACGGTCATGGGCTTCGAGCCCGTCCCCGCGGGCGGCCGTGCGGACGGGGACCACACCCTGGTCTTCCTGACCGCTTCCTCGATGGCCGCGCTCAACATGGGCGTCTACTACGTCCTGGCCTCCCTCGCCGACTGGAAGCCCTTCTTCCGTTGGACGGTTCCGTTTCGGCTGCTGACCTGTGCGGTCTTCACCCTGGCGGTCGCCACCGGCCGCGCGCCCACCGGCTTCCTCGGGGTCGGGCTGTGGGAGGGGCTCGGCGCCGTGGTGACCGGGGTCGCACTGCGGTACGAGGCGCGCGGGGGCGGCGAACGGTGACCCCCGGCGATCGGTCGTGCGCGGCGGCCCCGGCCGCGCTGCGGCCCGCTCCGGCGCCTGCACACCGGCCCGGCGCCCCGTGGACGGGGCCGACGGCGCCGGTGCGACACCGCTCGCGTAGGGCGATCACCGGATGCCCCGGCACCGGTGGTGGGGACGTCGCACCCGTTTCCTAGGTGTATTGCCCGGTCCGCGCGGCCCTCCTCGGGCGACAGCCTTCGGCCATGCGCGGGTAGCCGGTCGCGGCCGGCGTGTTCGCACGGCTGCGGGTCCGTGAGGTGCCGCCCGCCCGGCCGGAGGTCCGGAGCTGGCGGCGGGAGACCGCCGAAGGCGTGCGGCTGTTGCGCACCTCGCGCGCACGGCGGCGACTGGTGGCGACGGGTGCGTTCACCATGGTGCTCACCGGGGTGAACGGGGCCGCGCTCTACGCCGTGGTGGACGGTGGGCTCGGGAAGCCGCCGGCGTACGTCGGGGTCCTCTACGCAGCGCAGGGCCTCGGTTCGATCCTTGCCGGTCTGCTCACGGGTCCGCTGTTGCGCCGGGTTCCGGAGCGGACGCTGGCCGTCGTCGACCTGGCGCTCTTCTCGGTGGCGGTGGGGGTGCGGGCCCTGCCCCGCGGGGCCACGGCCCTCGCGGCGAGCGTGGTGATCGGCCTGGGGTTGCCGTGGGTGCTGATCGCGGTGACGACGGCGGTCCAGCGGGAGGCCCCGCCGGAGGCCGTCGGGCGGATGGCGGCGACCGCACACGCCCTGGTCATGGCGTCGACCGCCCCGGCCATGGCCCTCGGCGCCGGTCTGGTCGCCGTGGTCGACGTCCGGGTCCTGCTGCCGCTGCTCGCCCCGGCGGGCCTCGGCAGGGTCGTCGCGCTGCTCCTCGGGGCGTACCGTGGCGGGCTCCTGGTGCGGGGCGGCTGACCGGCAGGGAGCATGGAGGAAGGCGCGTGGCGCGGCGGGAGGAGGGCAGTGTGACGGCCGGTTCCTTCTCTGGGACGACAGGACGGTTGGGGTTGCCCCTGGACGGCAAGGGGCTCCTCGACGTGCTCGGGGTCGCGGCCGTCGTCGTGGACGGCCAGGGACGGATCGTGCTGTGGAGCCCCCAGGCCGAGGGGCTCTTCGGTTTCCGCGCCGACGAGGCCCTCGGGCAGTACGTGGCCCGGCTGATCGTCGGCGAGGAGCACCGCGAGGAGGCCGTGCGCCTCTTCCGCGAGGTCCTGCACGGCGGTGCGACCTGGGCGGGGACCTTCCCCGTGCGGCACAAGGACGGGTCCACCCGACGGGTGGAGTTCCGCAACATGCGGCTCACCGACGACCTGGGCGGTCTGTACGCCCTGGGGGTGGCGGCCGACAGCGCGGCCGTCGAGCGGATCGAGACCGAGCTCGCGCTCTCCGACCGGCTGGTCTCCCAGTCGCCGATCGGCCTCGCCGTGCTCGACACCGAGCTGCGCTACGTCCTGGTGAACCCGGCCCTGGAACGGATCAACGGCATTCCGGCCGAGCTGCACCTCGGACGGCGGATCGGCGACATGCTGCCGATGCTCGACGCCATGGCCCTCGACACCGCGCTGCGGACGGTGCTCACCACGGGGACGCCGCTGCTCGACCAGGCCACGGTGGGGCGGACGCCCGCGGACCCGGACCACGACCACGCCTGGTCCGTGTCCCTCTACCGGTTGGAGGGTTCCGAGGGCCGGGTCCTGGGCGTCGCCGCCTCGGTGATCGACGTGACCGAGCGGCACCGGGCGGACGCCGCCGCGGACCGGTCCCGCCGGCGGCTCGCGCTCGTCGCCGACGCCTCGGCCCGGGTGGGCACCACCCTGGAGGTGGAGCGGACGGCGGACGAACTGGCCTCGGTCGTGGTGCCGGAGCTCGCGGACGTCGCCGCCGTCGACGTCCTGGACTCCGTGCTGGCCCTGCGCAGGCCGGGGGCCCCGGAGGAGGGTCCGGCGCTGTTCCGGGCGCTCGCCGTGAAGGCCGAGGGCGATACGGAGGCCCTGCCGGCGGCGGACCCGCCCGGGGAGGTCGCCATGTACGGGGCCGACCGGCTCGTCACCCGGTGCGTGCACACCGGGCGGCCCGTCCTGGTGGAGCACGTCGGCCCCGGGGACCTGTCGCGGATCGCCCGGAGCCCGGAGGCCGCCGAGCTGCTCGCCAGGGCCGGGGTCCACTCGTACCTGGCGGTGCCGCTGATCGCGCGCGGCGAGGTGCTGGGCGCGCTGGACCTCAAACGGGACCGGAACGCACTGCCCTTCGACGGCGACGACGTGTTGCTCGCGACCGAGCTCGCGGCCCGCGCCGCCGTCAGCATCGACAACGCCCGCTGGTACCAGAGCGTGCGGAACTCGGCGGTGACGCTCCAGCGGAGCCTGCTGCCCGTGGTGCCGCCGGAACGGGCGGGCCTGGAGGTCGCCGCCCGCTACCAGCCGGCGCACGCGTCCAGCGAAGTCGGGGGCGACTGGTACGACGTGATCGCGCTGCCCGACGACAAGACGGCGCTCGTCGTCGGGGACGTCATGGGCAGCGGCATCGACGCGGCGGCGACGATGGGCCGGCTGCGGACCGCGACCTGTGCGTTCGCGGACCTCGACCTGTCCCCCGCACAGGTGCTGCGGCACCTGGACCGGATCACGGCGGGGCTGGAGCACTACATCGCGACCTGTCTCTTCGCCGTGCACGATCCGGTGCGACAGCGCTGCCGGATCGCGAACGCGGGCCATCTTCCGCCCGTGCGGATCCCGGTGGACGGACCGGCGGAGTTGGTGCGGCTCTCCACCGGGGTGCCGCTGGGCGTCGGCGGCGGCACCTTCCGGACGGCCCGGGTGCCGTTCCGCCCCGGGGACCGCCTGGTGCTGTACACGGACGGGCTGATCGAGACCCGCGCCGATGCGATCGACGAGCGGCTCGCCCTTCTCGTCGGCCTCCTGGACGAGGCACGCGGGCCCCTGGAGGAGACCTGCGACCAGCTGCTCACGGCGCTGCGCCGGCCGGGCGCGCCGGACGACGTGGCCCTGTTGATCGCTCGGAGCACGGGATGATCCGGGGCCGTGGACGGGTCTGGCGCAGGTGGCGGGGGCGGAAACGGGTGGGCGGAAACGGCGCGGAGAAGGGGCGGGGCACGGGGCTGCGGAGCGTCGCGGGTCAGGTGTTCGCGCTGGAGGCGCTGATCGCGCTCCTGGTGATCGCGGTGGCTGCCTTCGTGACGTTCCAGCAGGAGCGGCGGGACACCGAGCGGGACGCCCGGGTCCGTTCGCTCGCGGTCGCCGAGGCCTTCGCACACGCACCCGGCATCGACACGGCACTGGCCTCGCCCGATCCGACGGCGGAGCTGCAGAAGCGGGCGGAGGCGACCCGGCTGGCCACGGGCGTGGACTTCATCGCGGTGCTGAGCCCCTCCGGGGTGCGGTACACCGACTCCCAGCCGGAGCTGATCGGCCAGAAGGCGACCGGTGACCTCTCGCGGGCCGCGGTGGACGGGGAGTCGTTCACGGAGCTCTTCCGCGGAGCGCCGAACGACGCCGTGCGGGCCGTGGTCCCGGTGGTGGACGCACAGGGCAGGATCGTGGGCCTGGTCAGCAGCGGCATCGAGGTCGAGAGCATTGCGCACGCGGTGGAGGAGCGGCTGCCGTTGCTCCTCGGCGCAGCCGGCGGTGCCCTGGCGGTGGCGGTGGGCGGCGCGGCGTTGGTGAGCCAGCGGCTGCGGCGACAGACGCACGGCCTGGGGCCTGCGGAGATGACCCGGATGAAGGAGCACCACGAGGCGGTGCTGCACGCCGTGCGGGAAGGCGTGCTGATCGTGGACGCCGACCACCGGCTGCTGCTCGCCAACGACGAGGCGCGCCGGCTGCTCGGCCTGACGGCGGCGGCGGAGCGACGGCACGTCTCGGAGCTCGGTCTCGATCCGCGGACGGTGGAGCTCCTGGAGTCGGGGCGGGCCGCGACCGACGAGGTGCACCGGGCGGGCGACCGGCTGCTCGCGGTGAGCGTGCGGCGGACCTTGCCGCACGGTTCGGAGTCCGGGTGCGTGATGACGATGCGGGACACCACCGAGCTGGCCGCCGTGACCGGGCGGGCCGCGGTGGCCCGTGGCCGTCTGCAACTGCTGTACGAGGCGGGGGTGCGGATCGGGACGACCCTGGAGGTCGTGCGCACGGCGGAGGAACTGGCGGAGGTCGCGGTGCCCCGGTTCGCGGACTTCGCGACGGTGGAGCTGCCCGAAGCGGTGTTGCGCGGGGAGGAGCCGCCGCAGGCCGCGTCGGCCTCCACCGAAATGCGGCGGACGGCGTTGAGCGGGCTGCGCCCCGACCAGCCGCTCCAGCCGGTCGGGGACGTCGTGCGCTTCGACGTCCGCAGCACTCCGATGGCGACGGCGCTGCACGCGGGCCACGCGGTGGTGCAGGCGGAGCTGGCCTCGGCGGAGGGGTGGCGGGCGCAGGACCCGGAGGCGGCGGCGCAGGCCCTGGCGTACGGGATGCACTCGCTGCTCACGGTGCCGCTGCTGGCCCGTGGGGTGGTGCTGGGAATGGCGAACTTCTGGCGTGCGGACACTCCGGAGCCGTTCGGGGAGGAGGACCTGTCGTTCGCGGAGGAGTTGGCGGCGCGGGCGGCGGTCGCGATCGACAACGCGCGCAGGTTCACACGGGAGCACGCGATGGCGGTGACGCTCCAGCGGAGCTTGCTGCCGCGGGTGCTGCCCGAGCAGAGCGCGGTGGAGGTGGCGTACCGCTACCTCCCGGCGAAGGCCGGAGTGGGGGGTGACTGGTTCGACGTGATCCCGCTGCCGGGCGCACGGGTGGCGCTGGTGGTGGGGGACGTGGTGGGACACGGTCTGCACGCGGCGGCGACCATGGGGCGACTGCGGACCGCGGTGCACAACTTCTCGACCCTGGACGTGCCGCCGGACGAGCTGCTCGGCCACCTCGACGAGCTGACCGGCCGGATCGAGGACCGCGATGCGGAGGAGACGGACGGCGAGGGAAGACGGCGGGACGAGGGCATCACCGGCGCGACCTGCCTGTATGCGATCTACGACCCGGCGTCCGGGCTCTGCACGGTGGCGAGCGCGGGGCACCCCGGTCCGGCCCTGGTGGGTCCCGACGGGCGGGTCGAGTTCCCCGAGCTGTCCCCGGGCCTGCCGCTGGGGCTCGGCCTGGGGGACGTGCCGTTCGAGGCGACGGAGCTGCGACTGCCGGAGGGGAGCAAGCTGGTGCTCTTCACGGACGGGCTCCTGGAGGACCGCGGTCGGGACCTGAACGCGGGACTCGGGCTGCTGCGGTCGACGCTCTCCCGGCCGGACCGGAGTCCGGAGCAGACCTGCTCGGACGTGCTGGCGACGCTCCTCTCACCGGCGCCGCGCGACGACATCGCCCTGTTGGTGGCACAGACCCGACTGCTCGATCGGGAGCGGATCGCGGAGTGGACGGTGCCGCGGGACCCTTCGGCGGTCTCTCCGGTGCGGAACGCGGCGGCGGCGAAGCTCTCGGAGTGGGGCCTCGACGGGCTGGCGTTCACGGCGGAGCTGATCCTCAGCGAGCTGATCACCAACGCGGTGCGGTACGGCGCCGACCCGGTGACGGTGCGGCTCCTGCACGACCGGACGCTGATCTGCGAGGTGTCGGACGGCAGCAGCACCTCGCCGCACCTGCGGCACGCGGCGGCGACGGACGAGGGCGGGCGGGGGCTCTACCTGGTCGCCCAGTACGCGGAGCGGTGGGGCACGCGGTACGCCCGGCGCGGCAAGACGATCTGGGCCGAGTTGCGGGTGGGCGCGGAGGACGCCGAGCCGATGGCGGTGGCGGTGCCGGACCTGGACGCGCTGGAGGACTTGGCCTGGTGACGCCTCGGTGCGGGTCCCGGGGGTACCCGGTGCGCGGGAGCGGAGCCCTCGCCGCTTCGGCAGGGCTCCGGGGCGGGGCCGGCCGGGAGCAGGGCGTGTGGGCCCCGGCCGGACTGATACGGGGGAACCCGGCCGGGGCCTGGGCCGTGTGCGCCAGGGCGCACACGGCCCCCTCACGGTAGGTCCGCCCCGAGATCACCGCGAGCCGCGGAACGCGGCTCCTGTCCGGAATGCGCGACGGCTTGGTGCACGGAAGCACGGACCGGCGCACACATCGCCGTCAGCCGCCCGCCCGTAGCGTCCGGGACGGCGACTCGCCGAACTTCTCCCGGTAGCGGGCGGCGAACCGCCCCTGGTGGGCGAAGCCCCAGCGCCAGGCCACCTCGCTCACGGCGGCCTCGTCCGGCGCCGCCCGCCGCAGTTCCTCGTGGACCCGGTCGAGCCGGACCTCCCGCACGTACGCCATGGGCGACATCCCGACGTACTCCCGGAAGGACTCCTGGAGGCGGCGCACGCTGACCCGGGACAGGGCGGCGAGCTCGGTGGTGGTGAACGGGTGCTCGGGGTGCTCCCGCACCGCGTCCATCGCGCGTTTGACCGGGGCAGGTCGCCGCGGTTCCCCCGGGTGGGCGAGGTCCTCGCGCCAGGGGTGCTCGGCGGCCAGGAGCAGTCCGTTGAGGAGCGCTTCCTGGAGCGGACGGGCCACCAGGTCGTGCGTGGCGAGCCCGTCCCCGGCGAGCGCTTCGGCGGCGACCTGCCGGGCGAAGCGCACCCAGCTCAGACCGGGGCCGCGCGTGATGTCCAGGCGGGGCTCGAAGGCGAGGGGGGCGCGCACCGCCCGGCCCGTCAGCCGTTCGAGGCGGTCGCGCAGTTCGGCCGCCCCGACCTTCACGGACAGGGTCCGGCAGTCTCCGCTCCAACGGTCGAGGAAGGTGTCCCCCGTCGGGTCGAGCAGCAGGGCCTCGTCCGGTGTCGCGACGATCCGGCCGCCACCGCCCTGGCGCATCTCCATGGTGCCGCTCAGCGGGGCGTTGAGGTGGTAGGCGCCGAGCTCCCCGAAGCTCATGCGCACGTCGGCACCGCAGCTGAGGTCGCCGATGACCAGCGGCCCGAGCGCAACGGTGTCGAAGCGAGCGGCGAAGGGGCGCCGGTCCCGGTCGACGACGGTCATCCGGTTGGCGTAGTAACGCGCGTCGAGTTCCTCCCGCGCCTCGTCCACGTCCGCCGTCCGGAACGAGTTCGCCCCCACGGTCCCCGCGCGCTCCGCGGCCCCCACAGCACCCATGGTCCGAAAGGATATTCATGCGCCGGATCTGGGCATGAACCGCGGGATGCCCGGTATCGGCGCAGGTGCGACGGTTGGCGGTCGGAAGGCGGGCGCATCACCGGAGTGGCCGAACCGCCCGTCGTCGGGGAACGGCGGAGGGACCCGGTTCGTTAGCCGTGGCATGACCGCTATGACCCCCGGCTCGAACATCCCTCTCACCGCCGCGCGCGTGGCGGTGGACGTGGCCGCCCCCGTGCGGCTCGACGTTTCGGGCCTGCTGCTCAGCGCCAACGGCAAGGTGCGCTCGGACGACGACTTCATCTTCTACAACCAGCCGGCCGGGCCCGGCGTCGCCTACCGTTCCGGTGGCGGGGCGGCCCCCGACGCGATCGTGGTGGACACCGGCGCCCTCCCGGCCGGGATCGAGCGGATCGTCGTCACCGCGAGCCCGGACACCGCGGGCCAGACCTTCCAGGGCATCGAGCCCACGGCCACCATCCGGAACGCGGACGACGGCACCGTGCTCGCCACCTTCACCCCGCCCCGGCTGGCGACGGAGACGGCACTGGTGGTCGTCGAGATCTATCTGCGCAACGGCGCCTGGAAGGCCCGCGCCGTGGGACAGGGGTACGCCAACGGGCTGGCCGGCATCGCCACCGACTTCGGCGTCTCGGTGGACGAGGAGCCCGCTGCCGCTCCCGCTCCCGCCCCGGCGCCCGTCGCCCCGCCGGTGCCGCCGGTGCCGCCGGTCGCTCCGATGGACCCGCGCGTCGCCGCCCCGGCACCTCCCGCACCCCCGGCCCCCGTCTCCACCGGCAAGATCAACCTCGACAAGGGGCGGGTCAGCCTCCAGAAGAACCAGACGGTGTCCCTGGTCAAGGGCGGTCGTCCGCTGCTGTCGCAGGTGAAGATGGGCCTCGGCTGGGAGCCCGCCTACCGGGGCAAGGACATCGACCTGGACGCTTCCGTCATCGCGTACGGCCCGCAGCGCAACCACTTGGACAGCTGCTACTTCGGCAAGCTGACCATCCTGGGCGGATCGATCCGGCACTCCGGCGACAACCTCACCGGCGAGGGCGCGGGTGACGACGAGGTCATCACGGTGGACCTCGGCCGCCTCCCCGCCGACGCCACCGGCCTGGTCTTCACGGTCAACTCCTTCTCCGGTCAGAAGTTCACCGAAGTGGCCAAGGCCTATTGCCGTCTGCTGGACGCCACCACGGGCGAGGAGCTGGTCCGCTTCGACCTGACCACGGCCGAGCCACAGACCGGCGTGATGATGGCCAAGTTGATCAAGCAGTTCTCCGGCGAGTGGGAGATGACCGCCATGGGCGAGTTCGTGAAGTCGCGGACCGTCCGCGGGATGGTGAAGCCGGGCGCCCAGGCGCTGTGAGCGATCGTGCCCCCGGAGGGGCACGCCGGGGCCCGGGTGCGGGCTGAGCACCGGACGGGCGCGGAGCACCGTCGGGTCCCGGCAGCTCCTGGGACCGGCGGCGGAGGTCGCCGGTCCGGGACGGGCTACGGAACGGGCGGGGCCGCGGGCGCTCCGGCCTCGGCGACGGGTGCGGGGATGCCGGTGACGTCGGCCACCTCCACCGCTTCGTCGGCGAGTCGTTCGAGCGCTGCCCAGATCTCCCGGGTGACCCGCACCGCGGCCTCCGGATCACCCGCCGCGCACGCCTCGATGAGTTGGGCGTGCAGCTCGACCGATCCGCAGCTCCCGGCGTCGCCGAAGAGCCGCCGCTCGACACGGCGGATCAGCGGGGTGTAGCGGGCGATCGTGGCGGCGGCGGCGTGATTGCCGCTGGCCACGACGAGCACTTGGTGGAGCTCGTCGTCAGCGTCCAGCGCGGCTTCGACGTCGGAGGCGCGGACGGCCGCCGCGAAGCGCTCGTTCGCCTCGCGCATGGCCCGGACGCCCTCGGGGCTGAGCAGCGGCACGCCGGTCCTGGCGGCGAGTTCGTGCATCACGCGCACCACCGAAGCCGCGTCCCGGACGATCCGGCTGACCGGCCGGGTGACCCGGGTGTAGCTCTGCGGCTTGGAGTCGACGAGCCCCTCGTCGCCGAGTCGGGCCAGGGCCTCGCGCACGGGTGTGCGGGAGAGCCCCAGCCGATCGGCGAGCTCGGCGTCCGTGAGCGGGGCGCCGGGCTGGAGGTCGCCGCGCACGATGGCCTCGCGCAGCGCCTCGTAGGCCCGGTCACGCAGCAGGGTCCGGCCCACGGGCCGCAGTGCGTCCATGGATTGACATGTTAAATGTCAATCCATGGACGGACCAGGGTCGATTTCGGCCTCAGCGGCGGGGCTGGCGACGCCAGGGGCCGGTGATCGCGACCATGATCCCCGGGTTCTGGATGTTGGCGAACAGCGTGTCGCCGTCGGGCGAGAAGACGACTCCGGTGAACTCGCTGTCGTTGAGGTCGTTGCGGGCGATCGGGTACGTGCGCCCCGAGTCGGTCGCTCCGAAGAGGTGCTGGACGCCTTCGCCGTCCTCGGCGATGACGAGCCCGCCGTACGGCGAGACGGTGATGTTGTCGGGGCCGTCGAAGGCGCCGTCCTCGTCCGGGGTGGTGTTCACGCCGAGGAGCACCTTGAGGGTCAGGGTGCGGCGCTTCGGGTCGTAGAACCAGACCTGGCCGTCGTGCGAGGCGCCGGGGCTCTCGTCGCGCGCGTAGGAGGAGACGAAGTAGGCGCCGCCGTCGGCCCACCACATCCCCTCCAGCTTGCGGGACCGGGTGACCTCGCCGTCCGTGAACTGCTTGCGGATGGGGGTGGTGCGGGCGTCGCGGTCGGGGACGTCCACCCAGTCCACGCCGTAGACGGTGCCGATCCGCGTGGCGCGGGACAGGTCGTCGACGAAGCGGCCCGAGGAGTCGATGCACTTGAAGGCCTGGAGCGCGCCGGCGTCGTCGGCCAGGGTGCGGAGCTTCCCGCGCCCGTGCTCGAAGCCCTGCGGCGGCACCCAACGGAACAGCAGTCCGTTGGGGCCGGACGCGTCCTCGGTGAGGTAGGCGTGGCCGCGCTTGGGGTCGATCACCACGGCCTCGTGGGCGTAGCGGCCGAAGGCCTTGATCGGCTTCGGGTCACGGTTGGCGCGGGCGTCGCGCGGGTCGACCTCGAAGACGTAGCCGTGGTCCTTGGTCATGCCGTTCTTGCCGGCCAGGTCCTCGGTCTCCTCGCCGGTCAGCCAGGTGCCCCAGGGGGTCCGACCGCCGGCGCAGTTGGTGGAGGTGCCGGCGATGCCGACCCATTCCGCGACGGTGCCGTCGCGGTGCACCTCGACGACCGTGCAGCCACCGGACGCGGCCGGGTCGTAGACGAGGCCCTCGGTCAGCGGGACGGGGTGCTCCCACCTGCTACGGGGCCCCTTGAGCTCGTGGTTGTTGACCAGGTAGGTGGCGCCGCGCGGCCCGGCGAAGGCGGCGGTGCCGTCGTGGTTGGAGGGGGTGAACTCTCCGGACTCCAGACGGGTCACGCCGCTGTGGGTGATGACGCGGTAGGTGAATCCCTCGGGCAGGGCCAGCATCCCGTCGGGGTCGGCGACCAACGGCCCGTACCCGAGCGCGTGGCCGTGCCCGTGCCCGTGGCCGTGCGCCTGCGGCTCGTCGGACGCGAGGGCCTCGGGCGCGGTGGCGAGGGCACCGACGACGCCGGTGAGGGCGAGGCCCGCGCCGGCGACGGCGGACTGCTTGGTGAACTCTCGGCGGTTGAGCGGCATGGTGGTGGGATCTCCCTTGGTGGCCGAATCTCGCGGGCCACCCTCCCGCGCCTCCACGAACACCGCCTGAACTCCGCGGGAACACCGGCCGGGCGTCACGCGCCGGTGCTCCCGTGCGCCCCTTCGCACCGGCGCGGTCTCCGGACCGCCCGGACCGGCCCGTTGCCAGGAGCTCCGGGAGCGGTGGGGCCTCCTCCCCCGGACCCGTACTCCGGGAGGCTCCCCCGGCCCCTTGCGGGCCCGGCGCCCCGTCGAGGCCGAAAGGTCCCTCTCCGTCAGGAGCCGGAACGGGAGCGGGCCTTGAAGGCGGCCTTCCGTGCTTCCTTGGCCGCCGCCTTGTCCCGGTGCAGCCGGCCCATCGCCTCCAAGACGTCCGCGGTCGACGGGTGTTCCACCCGCCAGGCCGTCTCGAAGAAGCCGCTGTGCCGTCCGGTGAGGCCTTCGATCAGCTCCTGGAGCTCCTCCAGGTCGTCGCTCGCATCGAGCTGGGCCGCGATCGTGTCGATGGCGAGCCAGAAGACCATCGACTCAGGCGGCGCCGGCACGTCGGCCGCTCCGTGCTCCGCGAGCCAGACCCGTGCGAGGCCGCCGAGTTCGGCGTCGTCCAGGACTTCCCGCACGGCGGGCTCCGCCTCGGCACCGACCAGGGACAGGGTCTGCTGGCAGTGGAGCCGGCGGAGCGGGGAACCCGCGTCGACACCGCGCGCGGCGTGCAGCAGCTCGCGGGCCGCGTCGAGCGCGTCACGGCCGGCCAGCCAGGCGGCGGTCTCCTCGCGGGCGGCGACCTGCGGGTAGTCGGCGATCCCGTCGAGGAGCACGTCCGCGCCCTTGTCCGCCAGGTCGCCGACCGCGGGCGCGTCCACGCCGGCCTCCAGCATCCGGGTCCGGATGCCGTAGAGCCCGAGCGGGGTGAGGCGGACCATGCCGTAGCGGGTGACGTCCTCGTCGTCGAGGGGCGGCGCCGGCTCCTCGCCCTCTTCGGCCATCAGGGCCTCGTCGACCGGCTGGTACTCGACGAGCCCGATCGGTTCGAGCAGCCGGAACTGCTCGTCGAGGCGCATCATCGCGTCCGAGACCTGCTCCAGGACGTCGTCGGTCGGTTCGCCCATGTCGTCGGGGACGACCATCGAGGCGGCGAGCGCGGGCAGCGGCACGGGCCCCTCGCCGGGGCCGCCCTCGCTGACGGTCAGCAGGTAGAGGTTGCCCAGGACCCCCTCCAAGAACTCGGCCTCCGCCTCGGGGTCCCAGTCGAGCCCCTCGATGTCGATCTCGCCGTCCTCCCCGACGATCGCGTCCAGGTCGTCGATGACGGGCGCGACGGCGTCGGCGAAGACCACGTCGAATCCGTCCAGCCAGAGCCCGAGGACGTCCTGGGGCGAACCGCCCGTGACCAGGGGGAGGTTCTCGCCGGGGCCGGCGCGCCCGGGAACGTCGGCCTCCTCGCCCTCCTGCCCGTCCACGACGGCGACGAGGCCGGTGTCGACGGCGAGCCGCCAGGCGTCACCGGCCCAGATCTCGCCGTCCTCGTCGTCGGTGAGGCCCAGGACCTCGACGGCCTCGGGAAGCTGTTCGTCGACGAGTTCGCCGCCCGCGTCGACCCGGGTTTCGGGTCCGGCCCAGCGTGCGAGCCGCACCGCGTGGGAGAGGAGGGGGGCGGCCAGGGCATCCCGCGCCAGTTCCGCGTCCGCACGCAGCCGAACGGGGGGAAGGGTGGGGTGCTCTGACATCGGATGTGTCTCCTCGACGCGTACGAAGCGAAAGGTGGGTGGGGCTCGGAGAGCCGTCCTCAGCGTAGACGCATCCGGCACCCCGTCCGTCGATTCACGGAGCCGTCAGCCTTCGTACACCCGTCGACCCTTGACAAGTGCACCTCTATACAAAGAGATTGACGCGCGTAGATTCATCTGTCGATCCTCCAAGCACCCTCGGAGCCCCTTGATGTCTTCCTCCATACCGAGATTCGCCGCGGTCTCCGCCGTCGTCGCCTCCGCCCTCGCCGCCGGCCTCCTCGCGGGTTCGTCCAGCGCCGCCGCCGAGGACGCCGCCGGCGTCCGCATCCACGACATCCAGGGCACGACGCGCGTTTCGCCCCTCGTCGGCAAGCAGGTCACCGGCGTCACCGGCATCGTGACCGGTGTCCGCACCTACGGCTCGCGCGGATTCTGGATGCAGGACCCCGAGGCCGACGCGAACCCCGCCACCAGCGAGGGCATCTTCGTCTACACCGGTTCCGCCCCCACCGTCTCCGTCGGCGACGCGCTCAGCGTGAACGGCACGGTCACCGAGTACGTCCCCGGCGGCCTGAACTCGGGCAACCAGTCGCTCACCCAGCTTTCGAGGCCCGTCATCACCGTGGTCTCGCAGGGCAACCCGGTCCCGGCCCCCGTGACGATCTCCGGCTGGTCGGTGCCCGATGCGTACGCCCCCGAGGGCGACCCGGCCGCGGGCGGCTCGATCAACGGCCTGACCCTGGACCCCGAGCGGTACGCCCTGGACTACTACGAGTCCCTGGAAGGCACCAACGTCCGGATCGGCCCCTCGCGCGTGGTCGGCGCCAGCAACGCGTACGCGGAGCTCTGGGTGACGGTGAAGCCCTGGGAGAACCCCAACTGGCGCGGCGGCACGGTCTACGGCTCGTACGAGTCCCAGAACACCGGCCGGCTCAAGGTCCAGTCGCTGACCCCGCTGGCCCAGCAGCCGTTCCCCGCGGCGAACGTCGGTGACCGGCTGAGCGGCCCCACCGAGGGCCCGCTCGACTTCAACCAGTTCGGCGGCTACACGCTGACCGCGCGCACCCTCGGCACGGTCGCCGACCGCGGTTTGAGGCGCGAGACCACGGCCAAGCAGCACAAGAACGAACTGGCCGTGGCGACCTACAACGTCGAGAACCTCGACCCCACGGACCCGCAGGAGAAGTTCGACGCACTCGCGAAGGCGGTCGTCGAGAACCTCTCCTCGCCGGACATCGTCGCCCTGGAGGAGATCCAGGACAACAACGGCGCCAAGAACGACGGCACGGTCGCCGCCGACGTGACGGTGGAGAAGTTCACGGACGCGATCGTGGCGGCGGGCGGCCCGGCCTACGCGTGGCGCGCGGTCGACCCGGAGAACAACCAGGACGGCGGTCAGCCCGGCGGCAATATCCGTCAGGTCTTCCTCTTCAACCCCGAGCGGGTCTCCTTCACGGACCGTGCGGGCGGCGACGCGACCACCGGCACCGCGGTGACGGGGACGAAGGGCCGCCCCGCGCTGACCCTCTCCCCCGGCCGCATCGACCCGGCGAACGCCGCCTGGGAGGACAGCCGCAAGCCGCTCGCGGGCGAGTTCGTCTTCCGCGGCCGGACGGTCTTCGTGATCGCCAACCACTTCGCCTCGAAGGGCGGCGACGAGTCCATCGTCTCCCACCACCAGCCGCCGAGCCGCTCCTCCGAGACGCAGCGACTGCTCCAGGCCCAGGCCGTCAACGCCTTCGTCAAGGACATCGTCGCGGTCGACAAGCAGGCCGACGTCCTGGTCCTCGGTGACATCAACGACTTCGAGTTCTCCGGGACGACGCAGGCGCTGACCGACGGCGGCGTGCTCTACCCGGCCGTGAAGTCGCTGCCGCGCAGCGAGCGCTACTCGTACGTGTACCAGGGCAACAGCCAGGTCCTCGACCAGATCCTGACCAGCCCCGGCGTCCACCACTTCACCTACGACAGCGTCCACATCAACGCGGAGTTCGCCGACCAGAACAGCGACCACGACCCGCAGGTCCTGCGTTTCCGCCCGTAACCGCGGAACCGGTGCCCGGTCACGCGCCCGCGTCGAGGCTCAGCGCGGGCACGTACCGGTGCACCCGGCTGCCGACCAGCCCGGGGCGGCGGAACAACCGCTGCCAGGCTTCGTGGAGCGGGGCGTGCACGGCCTCCCACGCGACGTGGGCCGGCACGCCCTCCCACTCGGTGAAGCCCAGGACGCGGGTGTCGTCCACGGACCGGTGGAAGTGCGCACCGATCCCGCCGGGCACCGAACGGGTCCCGTCCTCGCCGGCCAGTGCGGCGACCGCCGCCTCCACCCAGGCGTCCTGCCGGTCGGCGTCCGGCCCCTCGAAGTCGACCTCGACGACGGCGACCGCTCCGGGCACCGCTGCGGCACCGTCCCCACTGAGGACGGCGCTCCGGTGGGGCGGGGCGTAGCGGTGCAGGGCCACCCGCTCGATGCCGGGAACGGCGGCGTCGATCTCGGCGTTCCGGTCGTCGCGGTGGACGCGGACGAACGCGTCGTAGGCCTCCTGGTCCGTCCACTGCGAGTAGTGCAGGAGCGTGTCCTCGTCCGTCCCGACGTAGACGCTGTACGAGAGCAGCCTGGGGTCGGGCCAGTCGCGCCTCTCCCAGGCGGTCCGGATGGCCTCGATCGCGGCCTGCTGCCGGGCGGCGGTGCCGACGCTCCAGGTGCTGGCCAGGACGGCGCCGAGGGTCGGACGGTAGAGGTCGGGGCGGGCGTCGGGACGGGCAACGGCATTCATGTGGAGGGCCTCCTGGGACGGGATCGACCGGATGCGGTGGATCCACCGTCCTCCCTCAAGCGCGCTTGAGGTCAAGGAAGTCTTCCGTGGGAAACTCCGCATCATGATCCTTCGCCCTGCCACCCGCGCCGAACTGCCCGCCGTCCTCGCCCTGCTCGCCGACGAGGACGAGGTCCTGGACCCCGCATCGGTCACCGTCGGCGAGGCGCACGAGCGGGCCTTCGCCGCCATCGAAGCCGATCCGCGCAATGAGGTGCTGGTCCTGATGGAGGACGCGCTCGTCCTGGGGTGCCTCCAGATCACGTACATCCCGGGTCTCGGCAGGGGCGGCGCCGAGCGGGCCCTGATCGAAGCGGTGCGCATCAGGGCCGACCGGAGGGGCCGCGGACTCGGCCGGGAGTTGATGGAGCGGTCCGTGGCTCGTGCGGGAGACCGCGGCTGCACGCTCGTCCAGCTCACCAGCAACAAGAAGCGGACGAATGCCCACCGTTTCTACGCCTCACTGGGCTTCGCCCGCAGCCACGACGGCTTCAAACGGGCGCTCTGAGCGCCCCTTGACGGCAGACCCGACGGGACGGCCGACCAATCACCTCCGACGGGGCCGTCCGCCGGCCGCACCGGACGACCCAGACCCTTCACTTCCTCTTACGCTTCGGACCAAGAAGATCTAAGTAGACCTTCACCGTCCGTTCCCTCCAGACTTCCGGAATGAGCACTGCTTCCGGAACCACCTCCCCGCGCCCCTTCGGTCGTGCCCTCTGCGCGATGGTCACCCCGTTCGACTCCACCGGGAAACTCGACCTCGGTGCGGCCGGGGACCTCGCCGTCCGCCTCCTCGCAGAAGGCTGCGAGGGCCTGGTCCTCAACGGCACCACGGGCGAGTCCCCGACCACCACGGACGCGGAGAAGGCCGCGCTCGTCCGGGCCGTCCGCGAGGCCGTCGGGCCGACCCCCTCGCTCCTCGCCGGCGTCGGCACCGCCGACACCCGGCACAGCGCACGACTCGCCCGACAGGCCGAGGAGGCGGGGGCGGACGGACTGCTCGTCGTCACCCCGTACTACAGCCGGCCGCCCCAAGCCGCCGTGGAGGCACACTTCCTGAAGCTCGCGGACGCGACCGAGCTGCCGGTGGTGGTCTATGACATTCCGGGCCGCACCGGCACCCGCGTCGAGCCCGCCACACTGCGACGGCTCGCCGAGCACCCGCGGATCGTGGGGGTGAAGGACTGCGCATGCGACCTGCTCGCCTCGGCCCGGTTGATCGCGGAGACGGGGCTCGCGTACTACTCGGGCTCCGAGGAGTTGAACCTGCCGCTGTACGCGGTGGGCGGCGCAGGCTACATCAGCACGGTGGCAAACGTGGCGCCCCGTCACATGCGTGCGGTCCTCGACGCCTTCGACGCCGGCGACACCGAGGGCGCCACCCGGACCCACGCCCGTCTCCTGCCCCTGACCGAGCTGATGATGGCTTCGGGACTGCCGGGCACGGTGACCGTCAAGGCGCTCCTCGGCGGCCCGGTGCGGGAGCCGCTACAGCCCGCCGACCGGGAGACGGTCGCTGCACTGCGGGCGGCGCACGGCGCCCTCATGGGGGCGTAGCCCCCTACGATGCGGCGGTGAACCCCCACGCGCTCGGAGCGCCCACCGGACGGGAACCCGCACCGCGCTTCCGTTGCGTCCCGCGTGCCCGCACGTTCCGCCACTCCCTGCGGGGTTCCGGGCGCACGGGGGTCGCGGGACTCCCGTGGCGCCGTGACCGCCCGTGGCCCGTCCCGAGCGCCCTCCTGCGGTGCTCATGCACGAGCGCCCTCCCGGGCCGTCCTCGGGCCGTGGAAGGGCGCTCACAGGTGATCACGCCAACGACCACCGGCAGCACGGCAGGAGGTCGGAGCCGCGATCGAGCAGGCAGCCGCGGGTCACGGCCGCCCGTCATCAGTTGTGGCTGTGCAGGATGTCGTTCAGCCCGCCCCAGACCGCGTTGTTCGGGCGGGCCTCGACGGCGCCGGTGACCGAGTTGCGGCGGAAGAGGATGTTGTCGCCGCCGGAGAGCTCGCGGGCCTTGACGATCTGGCCGTCGGGCATGGTGACCCGGGTGCCTGCGGTGACGTACAGGCCGGCCTCGACGACGCACTCGTCGCCGAGCGCGATGCCGACGCCCGCCTCGGCGCCGATCAGGCAGCGCTCGCCGATGGAGATGACGACGTTGCCGCCGCCGGAGAGGGTGCCCATGGTGGAGGCGCCGCCGCCGATGTCGGAGCCGTTACCGACGACGACGCCGGCGGAGATGCGTCCCTCGACCATGGAGGTGCCCAGGGTGCCGGCGTTGAAGTTGACGAAGCCCTCGTGCATGACGGTGGTGCCGGCGGCGAGGTGGGCGCCGAGGCGGACGCGATCGGCGTCGGCGATGCGGACCCCGGCGGGCACGACGTAGTCGGTCATCCGCGGGAACTTGTCGATCGACGTGACCTGGAGGTGCAGCCCCTCGGCACGGGCGTTGAGCCGGACCTTCTCGATGTCGTCGACGGCGACCGGGCCGAGCGAGGTCCAGGCGACGTTGGCGAGCAGGCCGAAGACGCCGTCCAGGCTCTGGCCGTGCGGCTTGACCAGCCGGTGGCTGAGCAGGTGCAGGCGCAGGTAGGCGTCGTGGGCGTCGAGCGGCTTCTCGTCGAGCGAGGCGATGACGGTGCGGACGGCGACCACCTCGACGCCCCGACGGGCGTCCACGCCGAGGGCCTTGGCGGCGCCCTCGCCGAGGGCGTTGACGGCCTCGTCGGGGGTGAGCCGCCGGGTGCCGGCGGGGCCGGGGGCGTCGGTCAGCTCGGGGGCGGGGAACCAGGTGTCGAGGACGGTGCCGTCGCCGGCGATGGTGGCGAGGCCGGCGGCGACGGCGCCGGTGGTGCGAGGAGCAGTGGTCATGACGGAAAACCTAACGGTCGGGCCCCTGCCCGGGCCAACCGGTCTCAGGTGTCGGTCGGGCGCGTGGGCGGTTTCGACGAAGTCCGGGACGGCCTTTTGGGGCCTTCCTTCAGGACGGTCGGGCCGGAAGGGGCGGCCCCCTCGCCCGACACCCGGGCGAGGATCCCGCGCGCGTACTCCTCGTCGTAGTCGTCGCCGGCGAGGAGGACCTGGAGGCAGATGCCGTCCATGAGGGCGGCCAGGGCGCGGGCGGTGACGGGATCGGTGCGGTGGGCCAGGGCCGCGGCGACCGACTCGGTCCACTCCGCGGCGACCGGACGCAGGGCGGGGCGGCGGAGGGCCGCGAGGTAGAGCTCGTACTCCAGCTCCACGCGGGCGCGTTCGCCGCCCAGCCACTCGCCCAGGAGCCGGGCGAGCCCGGCGGCGAGGCCGGTGTCCGGGTCGGCGAGGGCGGCGTCGCCGTGGAGCAGCCTTCCGAAGCCCTCGTTGGCCTTGCGGAGCGCTGCGACGAGGAGTTCGTCCAGGGAGCCGAAGTGATAGGTGGTGGAGCCGAGCGGAACATCGGCCTCGGCGGCCACCGTGCGGTGGCTCAGGCCGTCGATCCCGGCGCGCCCGACCACGACGAGCGCGGCGTCGACGATCCGCTCGCGGCGCTCGGGGTCGTACCGCCGGGCCCGTGCCATCAGTGCGCTCCGCCGAGGTTGAGGACGGCGACCCCGACGATGATGAGGACGATCCCGGCGACCTTGGCGGGGTTGAGGCTCTCGCCGAGGAAGAGGAAGCCGATCCCGGCGACGGCAGCGGTGCCGACTCCGGACCAGATGGCGTAGGCCGTGCCGACCTGGAGGGTCTTGAGCGCTTGGGCCAGGAGGGCGAAGGCGATGAGGTAGCCGGCGCCGGTGACGAGCGAAGGCCAGAATTTGGTGAAGCCCTCGCTGTACTTCATCGAGGTGGTGGCGAGTATCTCCGCCACGATGGCGCCCGCCAGCAGTCCGTAACCCATGCGTACGAGCGTACACAATCCTGCGTACGGGCGTACACAGGACGCCCGATACGGTGTCCCGCATGACGTATTCCCCAGGTCAGCCCCATGGTTACGGCTATCCGCCGCCCCCGCCCCCGAAGCCGGGCGTCATACCCCTGGCGCCGCTGAGCTTCAGCGACGTCCTGACCGGCGCCTTCACCACGTACGGCCGGTACTGGAAGCCGCTGCTCGGCGTCGCCGTCACCGCCTACGCCTCCGTCTTCGTGCTCCTCGGTCTGGCGGCGTTGGCCGCCTGGGGCGTCGTCGGCGACGACGTCCAGCGGCTCTTCGACCTGCCCGAGGGCCAGGACCCCGTCTTCGCCGACTTCCAGCCCCTCATCGTGGCCTTCGGCTGCCTCTGGACCTTCGCCATGGCCGCCTACGTGGTCTGCACCGGACTGGTCAACGCAGCCGTCCCGGCCGTGGTCCAAGAGGCGGTGCTCGGCCGCCCGATCACCTTCGCCACCGCCTGGCGGCGCGCTTGGTCCCGGCTCGGCGCGGTGGTCGGCGCGGTGTTCCTGACGATGCTGGCCGTGATCACTTCGATGCTGTTCCTCTTCGTCGGCTTCTCCGCCCTGATGGTGGCCCTGATCGCCGGCATCACGGCCTCCGCCGGCGACCACGCCGACGGCGGCCCCGGCATCGCGATCACCGGTCTGCTGTTCTTCCTCATCGCCCTCGCGATGGTTCCGCTGGCCCTGTGGATCATGATCAGGTTCAGCCTCGCCCCGGCGGTCGCCGTCATCGAGGGCCAAGGCGCGATGGCCTCCCTGCGCCGCTCCGCCGCCCTCGTCAAGGGATCCTGGTGGCGGATCTTCGGCTGCACCATCGCCACCGGCATCATGGTGGGCATCGCCAGCGGCATGCTCCAGCAGGTGATCACCCAGCTGGGCGTCCTCCCCGTGTCCACGGTGGACTTCGGGCAGAACCCGACCCCGGGCGAGGTCTTCGGCCTCATCGGCGGCGCCCTGGTGGCCCTGGTGATCGCCCAGCTCCTCGTCCAGGCCGTCGCGGCCCCCTTCCAGCCCCTCGTCTCCGGCCTCCTCTACGTCGACCAGCGCATCCGCAAGGAGAACCTGGCCCCGACCCTGGCCCTGACGGCGTCCGCGCCGACCCCCTGAACCACGGGCGGACACACGAGAAGGGCCGCACCCGGTGGGGTGCGGCCCTTCGTCGCGTACGGCGTCGGTCAGACGTTGAAGCCGAGCGCGCGGAGCTGCTCGCGGCCGTCGTCCGTGATCTTGTCCGGACCCCACGGCGGCATCCAGACCCAGTTGATCTTCAGCTCATTGACGATGCCGTCCGTCGCGGACTTCGCCTGGTCCTCGATCACATCGGTCAGTGGACAGGCCGCCGACGTCAGGGTCATGTCCAGCGTCGCGACGTTGGAGTCGTCGATGTGGATGCCGTAGATCAGGCCCAGGTTGACCACGTCGATGCCCAGCTCGGGGTCGACGACGTCGTACAGCGCCTCGCGGACCTCTTCCTCGGAGGCCGGCTTCATCGTGGCCTCGGCGTTCTCGGTCATGCCGACTTCCTCTCCGCGTCGCCCAGCACCTGGGCCGTCGCGTCCTTCCACGCCATCCAGCTGAGCAGCGCGCACTTCACACGGGCCGGGTACTTGGAGACCCCGGCGAACGCGACCGCGTCCTCCAGGACCTCCTCCATCGCGTCGTCGGGCTCGATCTGACCCTTCGACTGCATCAGCTCCAGGAAGGTGCCCTGGATCTTCTGCGCATCGGCCAGTTCCTTGCCGACGAGCAACTCGTTGAGCACGGAGGCCGAGGCCTGGCTGATGGAGCAGCCCTGGCCCTCGTACGACACGTCCGCGATGCGGGTGCCGTCGTACTTCACACGGAGCGTGATCTCGTCCCCGCAGGTCGGGTTGACGTGGTGCACCTCGGCGTCGCCGTCCCGAAGACCGCGCCCGTGAGGGTGCTTGTAGTGGTCCAGGATGACGTCCTGGTACATCGAATCCAGCTTCACGAGCGGTCCCCTAGCCGAAGAAGTTCCGGACGTGCTCCAGCCCCTCGACCAAGGCGTCGACCTCGGCCGGAGTGGAGTACAGATAGAACGACGCCCGCGTGGTCGCAGGAATTCCGTACCGCAGGCAGACCGGCCGCGCGCAGTGGTGGCCGACCCGGACCGCGATGCCCTGCTCGTCGAGGACCTGACCCACGTCGTGCGGGTGGATGTCGCCCAACGTGAAGGAGATCGCCGCGCCCCGGTCCTCGGCCGTGGTGGGGCCGATGATCCGCAGGTCGGGCACCTCCTGGAGGCGCCGGACGGCGTACTCGGTGATCGCGTGCTCGTGGCGCGCGATGTTCTCCATGCCGATCGCCGAGAGGTAGTCCACGGCCGCACCGAGGCCGACGGCCTGGGCGATCGGGGGCGTGCCCGCCTCGAACTTGTGCGGCGCCGGCGCATAGGTCGAGGAGTGCATCGAGACCGTCTCGATCATCTCGCCGCCGCCGAGGAAGGGCGGGAGGTCCTCCAGGAGCTCCTGCCGTCCCCACAGCACGCCGATGCCGGTCGGGCCGCACATCTTGTGGCCGGTGAAGGCCACGAAGTCGGCCTGGAGCGCCTGCACGTCCAGGACCATGTGCGGAGCCGCCTGGGAGGCGTCGATGCAGACGAGCGCACCGACCTCCTGGGCGCGGCGGATGATCGTCTCCACCGGGTTGACCGTACCGAGCAGGTTCGAGACCAGCGTGAACGAGACGATCTTGGTCTTCTCGGTGATGACCTCCTCGATGTTCGAGAGGTCGAGGCGACCGTCGTCGGTGAGGCCGAACCACTTCAGCTTCGCTCCCGTGCGCTGCGCGAGCAGCTGCCACGGAACGATGTTGGAGTGGTGCTCCATCTCCGTGATGGCGATCTCGGTCTCGTGGTCCACCCGGTAGGGCTCGTCGGCCCAGCCCAGCATGTTGGCCACGAGGTTGAGCGACTCGGAGGCGTTCTTGGTGAAGATCACCTCGTCGCGGCTCGGCGCGTTGATGAAGGCCGCGACCTTGTCACGGGACCCTTCGTACAGCGCCGTCGCCTCCTCGGCGACCGTGTAGACGCCGCGGTGGACGTTGGCGTTGTGCCGCTCGTAGTACTCGTTGAGGGCGTCCAGTACCTGCCTCGGCTTCTGCGAGGTCGCCGCGGAGTCGAGGTACACGATCTTCTTGCCGTCGTGGACCACGCGGTCCAGGAGCGGGAAGTCCTTGCGGATCGCCTCGGAGTCGAGGAGGCCGGTCAGCCCCTGATGGGCGGAAGTCACGCGGATGCGCCACCCTTCACGTACTTGTCGTAGCCCTCGTTCTCCAGCTGGTCGGCGAGCTCGGCACCGCCGGACTCGACGATGCGGCCGTTCGCGAAGACGTGCACGAAGTCGGGCTTGATGTAGCGGAGGATCCGCGTGTAGTGCGTGATCAGCAGGGTGCCGACCTCGCCGGTCTCGCGGACGCGGTTGACGCCCTCGGAGACGATGCGGAGCGCGTCGACGTCCAGGCCGGAGTCGGTCTCGTCGAGGATCGCGATCTTCGGCTTGAGCAGTTCGAGCTGGAGGATCTCGTGGCGCTTCTTCTCGCCGCCGGAGAAGCCCTCGTTGACGTTGCGCTCGGCGAAGGCCGGGTCCATCTGGAGCTGCTCCATCGCGGACTTGACCTCCTTCACCCAGGTGCGCAGCTTGGGCGCCTCGCCGCGGACGGCGGTGGCGGAGGTGCGCAGGAAGTTGGAGACCGAAACGCCGGGAACCTCGACCGGGTACTGCATGGCGAGGAAGACGCCGGCGCGGGCGCGCTCGTCGACCGACATCTCCAGGACGTCCTCACCGTCGAGGGTGACGGTGCCGCCGGTGACCGTGTACTTCGGGTGGCCGGCGAGGGAGTACGCCAGGGTCGACTTGCCGGAGCCGTTGGGGCCCATGACGGCGTGGGTCTCGCCCTGCTTGATGGTCAGGTCGACGCCCTTGAGGATCTCGCGGGGGCCGTTCTCCGCCTCGACGGAGACGTGCAGGTCGTGGATTTCGAGCGTTGCCATGGGTGACTCAGGACTCCTGGGTGACGGAGACGAGCACATCGTCCCCTTCGATCTTTACGGGGTATACGGGGACGGGGCGCGTCGCGGGAAGGCCGGAGGGCTTGCCGGTGCGCAGGTCGAAGCTGGAGCCGTGCAGCCAGCACTCGATCGCGCAGTCCTCGACCTCGCCCTCCGACAGGGAGACGTTCGCGTGCGAGCAGATGTCGTTGATCGCGTACACCTCGCCCTCGGTGTGCACGACCGACACCGGCGTTCCGTCGACCTCGACCCGCTTGGGGGTGTCGGCCTCCAGCTCGCTCAGCGCGCAGACTCGGACGAAGGCCATCAGACGGAGGCCTCCAGCTCGGCCTCGATCTTGGCGAGGAGACGCTCCTGGACGTCGGGCAGGCCGATCTGCTGGACGAGCTCGGCGAAGAAGCCACGGACGACGAGGCGGCGGGCCTCGGCCTCCGGAATGCCGCGGGACATCAGGTAGAAGAGCTGCTCGTCGTCGAAGCGACCGGTGGCCGAGGCGTGACCGGCGCCGGCGATCTCGCCGGTCTCGATCTCCAGGTTCGGCACGGAGTCGACCCGGGCGCCGTCCGTGAGGACCAGGTTCCGGTTGAGCTCGTACGTGTCGGTGCCCTCGGCGGCGGCCTGGATGAGCACGTCGCCGATCCAGACGGCGTGCGCGTCCTGGCCCTGCAGCGCGCCCTTGTAGGCCACGTTGGACTTGCAGTGCGGGGTGTTGTGGTCGACCAGGAGGCGGTGCTCCTGGTGCTGGCCGGCGTCCGTGAAGTACAGGCCGAAGAGCTCGGCCTCGCCGCCGGGGGCCGCGTACGAGACGCGCGGGTGGATGCGGACGACGTCGCCGCCGAAGGTGACGACGACCGACTTGAAGGAGGCGTCGCGGCCGACCAGGGCGTTGTGCTGGGCGACGTGGACGGCCTTCTCGTCCCAGTCCTGGACGGAGACGACGGTCAGCTTGGCGCCGTCGCCGAGGACGTAGTCCACGTTGGCGGCGAGCACCGCGTCACCGGTGTGGTCGATGACCACGACGGCCTCGGCGAAGGCGCCGAGCTCGATGACCTGGTGGCCGAAGGCGACCCCGCCGGCGCCGTGCACCAAGATGCGGATCGGCTCGGTGAGGACGGCCTCCTTGGCGACGGTGACGACCGAGGCCTTCTCGAAGGAGGAGTACGCCTGGGCGGCGACGCGGTCGACGGGCGTGCCGGCCTTGCCGAGGCGCTGGTCCTCGCGGCCGACGGTCTCCACGGTGACCCCCTCGGGGGCCTCCACCTCGACCTTGACGCCTTCCCCGGAGGAGACGGCGGTGCCGTCGTGGAGACCGCGCAGGCGCGCCAGCGGGGTGAACCGCCACTCTTCCTCGCGGCCGTGCGGCACCGGGAAGTCCGCGACGTCGAAGGACGGCGGGGCGCTCATGCGGGTGGCGACGGTGGACTCGGCGGCCACCGCGATCGAGCCCGCGGTGGTGGAGCCCGCGGGGATGTTCTGAGCCTCAGCCATGGCTGTCGTCTTGCTCTCTTCCTGCGTACGTAAAGAAAATCGGTCGCTGCTCGGGCGGCGGTGCGGTGCGGCTAGCCGACCGCGCCTTCCATCTGCAGCTCGATCAGCCGGTTGAGCTCCAGGGCGTACTCCATCGGGAGCTCCTTGGCGATGGGCTCGACGAAGCCGCGGACGATCATCGCCATGGCCTCGAACTCGGTGAGGCCGCGGCTCATCAGGTAGAAGAGCTGGTCCTCGGAGACCTTGGAGACGGTGGCCTCGTGGCCCATGGAGACGTCGTCCTCGCGCACGTCCACGTAGGGGTACGTGTCGGAGCGGGAGATCGTGTCGACGAGCAGCGCGTCGCAGAGCACGTTGGACTTGGCGCCCGGGGCGCCCTCGCCGATCTCGATGAGTCCGCGGTAGGAGGTGCGGCCGCCGCCCCGCGCCACCGACTTGGAGACGATGTTGGAGGAGGTGTTCGGGGCCATGTGGACCATCTTGGCGCCGGCGTCCTGGTGCTGGCCCTCGCCCGCGAAGGCGATGGACAGGGTCTCGCCCTTGGCGTGCTCGCCCATGAGGTAGACGGCCGGGTACTTCATGGTGACCTTGGAGCCGATGTTTCCGTCGACCCACTCCATGGTGGCGCCCTCGTAGGCGACGGCGCGCTTGGTCACCAGGTTGTAGACGTTGTTCGACCAGTTCTGGATGGTCGTGTAGCGGCAGCGCCCGCCCTTCTTCACCACGATCTCGACGACCGCGGAGTGCAGCGAGTCCGAGGAGTAGATCGGGGCGGTGCAACCCTCGACGTAGTGGACGTAGGCGTCCTCGTCGACGATGATCAGCGTCCGCTCGAACTGGCCCATGTTCTCCGTGTTGATGCGGAAGTAGGCCTGGAGCGGGATCTCGACGTGCACGCCCTTCGGCACGTAGATGAACGAGCCGCCGGACCAGACGGCCGTGTTCAGGGAGGCGAACTTGTTGTCGCCGACCGGGATGACGGTGCCGAAGTACTCCTTGAAGAGCTCCTCGTGCTCCTTCAGCGCGGTGTCGGTGTCGACGAAGACGACGCCCTGCTCCTCCAGGTCCTCGCGGATCTGGTGGTAGACGACCTCGGACTCGTACTGGGCGGCGACGCCGGCCACGAGGCGCTGCTTCTCCGCCTCCGGGATGCCGAGCTTGTCGTAGGTGTTCTTGATGTCCTCCGGCAGGTCCTCCCAGGACTCGGCCTGCTTCTCGGTGGACCGTACGAAGTACTTGATGTTGTCGAAGTCGATGCCGGAGAGGTCGGAGCCCCAGGTCGGCATGGGCTTCTTGTCGAAGAGGCGCAGACCCTTGAGACGCAGCTTCAGCATCCACTCGGGCTCGTTCTTCTTGGCGGAGATGTCGCGGACGACGTCCTCGTTCAGACCGCGCTTGGCCGCGGCGCCGGCCGCGTCGGAGTCGGCCCAGCCGTACTCGTACCGACCCAGGCCCTCGAGCTCGGGGTGGCTGATCTCGGTGGTCATGCGGGGTTCCTCCCGGCCGTGCTTGCGGATGCTGGTTCAGTGGTCTGCGGGGTGCCGTGCGGGATGAACGTGGTGCAGACGCCGTCACCATGCGCGATGGTGGCCAGACGCTGGACGTGCGTTCCCAAGAGGCGGGAGAAGAACTCCGTCTCCGCCTCGCACAGCTGGGGGTACTGCTCGGCTACGTGGGCGACCGGGCAGTGGTGCTGGCATAGCTGCTCGCCGACCGGCGCGTTCCGCGCAGTGGCAGCGTACCCGTCCGCGGTGAGGGCCTTGGCCAGTGCCGCGGTCCGGCGGGCGGGCTCGGCCGACTCGACGGCCTCGCGGTACGCACCGGCCTGGGCCTCGATCCGGTCGCGGGCGAAGGCGGCGACGGCCGCTTCCCCTCCGGCATTGCGCTCGATCCAGCGCAGCGCCTCGACGGCGAGGGAGTCGTACGACTGGTCGAAGGCGTCCCGACCGCAGTCGGTGAGCGCGAAGACCTTGGCGGGGCGACCACGGGCCCTGGTGCCGTAGACGCGCTTCTCGCGGGCTTCGACGACGTTCTCGGCGACCAGCGAGTCGAGGTGGCGACGGACGGCGGCCTGGGTGAGGCCGAGCCGTTCGGCCAGGTCGGCAACGGTCGACGGACCGTGGTCCAGGATCGACCGCGCGACCCGGTTGCGCGTGGAGCGCTCTCGGGTCGCGAGTTCCTCCGCCGGAGCCGCGCCAACGTTTTTCACAACGCCATTGTTGCGTAATTAATCGAGGAGTGACAAGCGGCGCCGGAGCCGACGGCGGTGCCATGCGTCACTCAGGTAAGCCTTACCTGACCTGCGGAAACGATCATTGATGGGATGAATGCGACGCCCCGCGCACCACGGACCCGCGCCGGCTCTCTAGACTTCCCGGCATGTCACACGAGTCCGTCGTCCAGGTCCGCGGCCTGGTCAAGCGGTACGGAAGCAAGACCGCCGTCGACGGCCTCGACCTCGACGTGCGGGCCGGCACCGTCACCGCCGTCCTCGGCCCCAACGGGGCCGGCAAGAGCACCACCGTCGAAACCTGCGAGGGCTACCGGAGGCCGGACGCCGGCACCGTTCGCGTGCTCGGCCTCGACCCCGTCGCCGACGCCGGCGCCCTGCGGCCCAGGATCGGCGTCATGCTCCAGTCGGGCGGCGTCTACTCCGGTGCCCGCGCCGACGAGATGCTCCGCCACATGGCGAAGCTGCACGCGCACCCCCTCGACGTCGACGCCCTCGTCGAACGGCTCGGCCTCGGCTCCTGCGGTCGCACCGCCTACCGACGCCTCTCCGGCGGTCAGCAGCAGCGCCTCGCGCTCGCCATGGCCGTCGTCGGCCGTCCCGAACTGGTCTTCCTCGACGAACCCACCGCCGGCCTGGACCCACAGGCCCGGCACGCCACCTGGGACCTCGTCCGCGAGCTGCGCTCCGACGGCGTGACCGTCGTCCTCACCACGCACTTCATGCAGGAGGCCGAGCAACTCGCCGACGACGTCGCCATCGTCGACGCCGGCCGGGTCGTCGCCCAGGGCAGCCCCGAAGAGCTGTGTCGCGGCGGCGCCGAGAACACCCTGCGCTTCACCGGACGCCCCCACCTCGACCTGGGCTCCCTGCTCAAGGCGCTGCCGGACGGGTCGGCCGCCGCGGAAACGCTCCCCGGCACGTACCGGATCACCGGCACCGTCGACCCCCAACTGCTGGCCACCGTCACCACCTGGTGCGCCCAGCACGGCGTCATGCCGGACGGCATCTCGGTGGAGCGCCACACCCTCGAAGACGTCTTCCTCGAACTGACGGGCAAGGAACTGCGGTCGTGAGCACTGGTACCCACTCCCCGCGGCCGGGGGCGGCCCCCGTCGGCCGGATGATCGCCGCGCAGACCGCCCTGGAGACCAGGATGCTGCTGCGCAACGGCGAGCAGCTGCTCCTGACGGTGATCATCCCCTCGCTCCTCCTGGTGCTGTTCTCCACCGTCGACGTCGTCGACACCGGCGCCGACGAGGCGGTCGACTTCCTCGCCCCCGGCGTCCTCGCCCTGGCCGTGCTGTCCACCGCCTTCACCGGCCAGGCCATCGCGACCGGCTTCGAGCGGCGCTACGGGGTGCTCAAGCGGCTCGGCGCCTCGCCGCTCCCCCGTTGGGCGCTGATGACGGCCAAGACGCTCTCCGTCCTGGTGACCGAGGTCCTCCAGATCGCCCTCCTGACGGCGATCGCCCTGGCGCTCGACTGGTCCCCGCGGGGCAACCCGCTGTCCGTGCTGCTCCTGCTGGCCCTCGGCACGGCCGCCTTCTCCGGGCTCGGACTGCTGATGGCCGGCACCCTGAAGGCCGAGGCCACCCTGGCCGCCGCCAACCTGGTCTTCCTCCTGCTCCTGGTCGGCGGCGGGGTCATCGTCCCGCTGGAGAGGTTCGGGGCCGCGGGCGACCTGCTCGCCCTGCTGCCGATCTCCGCCCTCTCGGACGGGCTCCGGGAGGTCCTGCAGAACGGGGCGACGATGCCGTGGGGCGACGCCCTCGTCCTGGCGGTCTGGGCGCTGCTGGGCCTCGGCGCGGCGGCCAGGTTCTTCCGCTGGGAGTAACCGTAAGGTTCCGTTCCGCCATATACGCCCCCCTCGTGAAAGCGCGCACAAGCGCCACCTACGATAGGGGCCGTGCTGACCCCCTTCGCCTCCCTCGCCCAGCGCTGGACCCCGTCCCCCCGGACGCTCCGGCGCGCCGCGCTCTCCGCAGTCGTGATGAGCGTGCTCATCATCGTCACGGGCGGCGCGGTCCGGCTGACCGGTTCCGGCCTCGGCTGCGACACCTGGCCGAAGTGCACGGACGACAGCCTCATCGTGACGCCCGAGCAGGGCTACCGCGGTGCGATCGAGTTCGGCAACCGGATGCTGACGTACGTGCTGTCGGCAGCGGTGGGCTGGGCGATCGTCGCCGCCCGTTGCACCAAGCCCTGGCGGCGCGGGCTGACCCGGCTCGCCTGGGCCCAGTTCTGGATCGTCATGAGCAATGCCGTCCTCGGCGGCATCACCGTGTGGATGGGCCTCAACCCCTGGACGGTGGCCGGTCACTTCCTGGCCGCGAACTCCCTGCTCACGGTCGCCGTCATCACCTGGCACCGCACCGGTGAGGGCGACACGGCCCCCCGGCCGAGGGCCCCGCGCCCGGTCCGGAAGCTGTCCTGGGCGATCACGATCGTCTCCGCCCTGCTGATCGTGCTCGGCACGACGGTCACCGGCGCCGGCAAGCACGCCGGGGACAGCAGTGACGTCCCGCGCATGCCGTGGGACTGGACGAACGCCGCCCACGTCCACGCGATCGCCGCGTGGATCGTCTGTGGCCTCGCGCTCGCCATGTGGCTGGTCCTGCGGGTGGTGGACGCCCCGGACGACACCCGGAACCGCGCCCGCGACCTCCTGATCGTGCTGCTCCTCCAGGGCGGGATCGGTTACGTCCAGTACTTCACCGGGGTGCCCGAGCTGCTGGTGTCGGCCCACATGCTCGGCTCCTCGCTGATGTGGATCGCGGTGCTGCGGCTCGCCCTGAGCCTGCGCGAGCGCCCGCTCGCCACGCCGGGGATCCCCGCCCAGGCGGACCCGGAACTGGCCGCCAGGGCCTGACCCCGGTCCCGGCGCGCCCGGCCCCCGGCAGCCCTGGCGACTCCCGTCGGCCCTAACGGCTCCCCGCGAGCCGGTAGAGCCGGCGGGCGTTCTCCGCCGCGATCATCGCCGCGACCCGCCGGGCGTCCGTGCGGGACCAGGAACCGTCCGCGGTCCACTCGCCCAGCACGCGGCCGAGGGCCAGGCGGAGGGTGCTCGCCGCCACCACGTGCAGCTCGGGCAGTCCCCGTGCGCCGCTGGAGAACAGCAACTTGCCGAAGGGCGCCCGCTCCAGCACCTCGGCCAGGACCGCGGTCGCCCTGGCCCCGGTGTGGGCGAGGACGGGACCGAGATCGGCGTACACGTGCGGGTGGTGTCCGGTGAGGTGGGCCGCCGCCCGGTGCCGCGGATAGGCGTGCAGCAGGACGAGGGCGGCGCCGAGCCCCGTGGTGGCGGCGGCGAAGCCGGCGAGGGCGGCCGGGTCCTGGTCCCCCGTGTGCAGTTGGAGCGGGCGCCCGGCGGTGACCGCGATCCACAGCAGGTGGCGCAGCAGGACGGGGTCGGTCAGCCTGCCACCGGCCGGACGGCCGGCCAACCAGCGACCCGCGGCACCGCGCACCTCTCCGGGACCGGGCGGTGCGGGCGCACTCGCGAGGCCGCGGGGCACTCCCGCCGCGAAGGCCACGGCGAGGTCGGCGGCGCCGTGGACGGCCTCGGCGAGGTTGGCGAGGAAGGCCTCGACGGTCCCCGAGGTGTCGGCCACCTGCTCGGCGAGGGGTTCGAGCCGGACGATCTCGTGCGCCTCGGCGGCGCCCGCGGCCCCCAGCTCGGCGGGGGGCGTGAGGTCCCCGGCAAGCCCGGTGTCGACCAGATAGGTGGAGATGCCGGAGGCGCGCAGCAGACGGCGGCCCACTTCGGCGGCCCCGAGCTCCCGCCGGCGGGCCAGGTAGCGGGCGGGCGGGCAGTGGGGCTCCAAGCCGAGGAGCGGCGGGCACCAGCGGCGCACGGCGAAGCCGGTCTGGGTGTCGAAGAAGGTGGTGCCCGCGGCCGGCAGCACGGCCGCTCCGCCCAGTTGGGCACCGAGGTGGGCCTCGAACGTTCCGAGGCCGAGCTCCGTACGGAGCACCCCGTGGCAGTACTGGTCCACCAGACTCGGCGTGTCGATCATCTCGGGGGGCTCTCCCTGCCTGGACGCGTCTCCACACGTCCTAACGGGTGAGCCCCGCCCGAGGTTGTTGCCTCAGCGGTTGGAGGGGCCGCCGATCTGGATGCCGGCCATCCGGGTCCACTCGTACGGGCCGGTCTCCACCTTGGCGGCGAAGTCGCCGTCGAACTCCTCGTGGAGGGTCAGCCCCGCCTTCTCGGCGGCCTGCCGGGCGACGGCGTAGGTCGGCGCGACGAGGTCGCCCCAGCCGCCGTCGGTGCCGACCAGGACGATCCGGGTGCCCGCCTGGCCGATGTGCGCGAGGTGCCCCTCGGAGCCGCCGTGCTCCTTGGAGAAGGCCCGGATCTCCTTGGCCAGCTTGGCCGCCCTGCGCTCTTCGTGCTTCGTTTCTGCCATGACACGGATGCTACCGAGGGGTAGATCCACTGGCGACGGCCGGGCCGTGTGGGCTGTCCCACGTGACCCGGCCGTCGGCCTCCGCGCCTCAGATGAGCGCGCGTGCCGTCCTAGCGGAGGAAGGGGTCCACCGCGACGGCGACGAAGAGCAGCGACACATAGGTGATGGACCAGTGGAAGAGGCGCATCTCCTTGAGCTTGGCACCCGCCACCTCCGCCTTGGCGCGGTTCAGGAGCGCGTGCGCCTCCCAGAGCCACCAGCCGCCGGTGAGCAGCGCCACCGCGGTGTAGAACCAGCCCGTGTAACCCAGCGGGGTGAGCAGCAGGGAGACGGCGACCATGACCCAGCTGTAGACCACGATCTGCTTGGCGACGACCTTGTTGGAGGCCAGCACCGGAAGCATGGGGACGCCCGCGCGGGCGTAGTCGTCCTTCACCTTCATGGACAGCGGCCAGTAGTGCGGCGGCGTCCAGAAGAAGATGACCATGAAGAGGATGACGGCGGCCCAGGACATCGAATTGGTGACGGCCGACCAGCCGATGAGCACCGGGAGGCAGCCGGCGATGCCTCCCCAGACGATGTTCTGCGCGGTGCGCCGCTTCAGGATCATCGTGTAGACGACGACGTAGAAGAGGAGTGCGCCGAGGGAGAGCCAGGCGGAGAGCCAGTTGACGAGGAGGCCGAACCAGAGCGTGGAGACCACGGCGAGGGTGAGGCCGAAGACCAGGCCCTCCCGCGGCGACACCATGCCGGTGACCAGGGGACGCTGGGACGTGCGCTCCATCAGGGCGTCGATGTCCCGGTCGATGTACATGTTCAGCGCATTGGCGCCGCCCGCCGACAGGTAGCCGCCGAAACAGGTGGCGAGCACCAGCCAGAGGTTGGGCACGCCCTGCTCGGCGAGGAACATCACCGGAACGGTCGTGATGAGCAGCAGCTCGATGATCCGCGGCTTGGTCAGCGCCACGAATGCCTTGACGCGGGCCCCGAACGGCCGATGGCCCCCCGGGCTGGGAGTCAAGACGACCCCTGCGGGTCGGGACTCGACGGCCGTCACGCACACCCCTGACAGAGAAATTCCCAGCAAGCTCCCCGAGTGAAGACGGGGTAAAGCTTGCGCGTACCACGCCACTGTAGACGTTGCCCAGACGCCGATCTTCGCGGGGGTGGGGTCGTGTTGGAGGGGTACGTCCCAAGGGGTGGACGCGGTTCGGGGCCGCTCCGGGCGGCACTCGGGAGGCGAACGGCCGGATCCACCGGCACTCTTGCTGTGTCCCGTCATTTCTCCGCTCATTTGAGGGGCCAGGACACGAAAAGAGGGGCGTACGGCGGGGGTAGGCTCGACAACGCCGGTACACCCTCAGTCACCGGCTTCAGACATGTGGAGAGGAGCCCTGACCCAGGGTGAGCACTAAGCCGACCACCACAGACCTCGAGTGGACCGAATTGGACCAGCGGGCCGTTGACACCGCCCGCATCCTGGCCGCGGACGCCGTACAGAAGGTCGGCAACGGCCATCCCGGTACGGCGATGAGCCTTGCACCGGCCGCGTACACCCTCTTCCAGAAGGTGATGCGACACGACCCCGCCGACCCCGAGTGGGTCGGGCGGGACCGGTTCGTCCTCTCCGCCGGGCACTCGTCCCTGACCCTCTACACCCAGCTGTACCTGGGTGGTTTCGGTCTCGAACTGGACGACCTGAAGACCTTCCGCACCTGGGGCTCGAAGACCCCCGGTCACCCGGAGTACGGCCACACCGCCGGTGTCGAGACGACCACGGGCCCGCTGGGTCAGGGCGTCGCCAACGCCGTGGGCATGGCGATGGCGGCCCGCTTCGAGCGCGGTCTGTTCGACCCGGAGGCCGCTCCGGGCGCCTCCCCGTTCGACCACCGGGTCTACGTGATCGCCGGTGACGGCTGCCTGCAGGAGGGCATCTCCGCAGAGGCCTCCTCGCTCGCCGGTCACCAGAAGCTCGGCAACCTGGTCCTGCTGTGGGACGACAACCACATCTCGATCGAGGGCGACACCGAGACGGCCGTGTCCGAGGACACGATGAAGCGGTACGAGGCGTACGGCTGGCACGTCCAGCGCGTGGAGCCGAAGTCCAACGGCGACCTGGACCCGGCCGCGCTGTACGCGGCGATCCGCGCCGCCGAGGCCGAGACCGAGCGTCCGTCGTTCATCGCGATGCGTTCGATCATCGCCTGGCCCGCCCCGAACGCGCAGAACACCGAGGCCGCACACGGCTCGGCGCTCGGCAACGAGGAGATCGCGGCCACCAAGCGAGTCCTGGGCTTCGACCCGGAGCAGACCTTCGAGGTCGGCGACGAGGTCATCGCGCACACCCGTGCGCTCGGTGACCGCGGGCGCGAGGCCCGTGCCGCGTGGGAGAAGCAGCTCGCCGAATGGCGTACGGCCAACCCGGAGCGCGCGGCGGAGTTCGACCGCATCCAGGCGAACGAGTTGCCGGCCGGTTGGGCCGAGAAGCTCCCGGTCTTCGAGCCCGGCAAGGGCGTCGCCACCCGTGCCGCCTCGGGGCAGGTGCTCAAGGCGCTGGGCGCGGTCATCCCGGAGCTCTGGGGCGGCTCGGCCGACCTCGCCGGCTCGAACAACACGACGATCGACAAGGACTCGTCGTTCCTGCCCGAGGGCAACCCGCTGCCGGAGGCCGACCCGTACGGCCGCACCATCCACTTCGGCATCCGCGAGCACTCCATGGCCGCGGAGATGAACGGCATCGCCCTGCACGGCAACACGCGCATCTACGGCGGCACCTTCCTGGTGTTCTCCGACTACATGCGCAACGCGGTGCGACTGTCCGCGCTGATGCACCTGCCCGTGACGTACGTCTGGACCCACGACTCGATCGGTCTGGGCGAGGACGGCCCGACCCACCAGCCGGTGGAGCACCTGGCTTCGCTGCGCGCGATCCCGGGCCTGAACGTGGTCCGGCCGGCCGACGCCAACGAGACGGCGCTCGCCTGGCGCGAGATCATGCAGCGCCACACGCGGGTGTTCGGCAAGGGTGCCCCGCACGGCCTCGCGCTCACCCGCCAGGGCGTGCCGACGTACGCGCCGAACGAGGACGCCGTCAAGGGCGGCTACGTGCTCTTCGACGCCGAGGGCGGCGACGCGCAGGTCGTGCTGATCGCGACCGGTTCCGAGGTGCACCTGGCCGTCGAGGCCCGCGAGCAGCTCCAGGCCGCCGGCGTTCCGACCCGTGTGGTCTCGATGCCGTCCGTGGAGTGGTTCGAGGAGCAGGACCAGGCGTACAAGGACTCGGTCCTGCCGCCGTCGGTCAGGGCCCGGGTCGCGGTCGAGGCCGGCATCGGCCTGACCTGGCACCGGTACGTCGGCGATGCCGGCCGGATCGTCTCGCTGGAGCACTTCGGCGCCTCGGCGGACGCGAAGGTCCTGTTCCGCGAGTTCGGCTTCACGCCGGAGGCGATCGTCGCCGCCGCGCGGGAATCGCTCGACGCCGCCGCGCGCTGACGCCCCTAGTTACGACTCTCTGGAGATGCAATTCTCATGACAGACGCTCTCAAGCGCCTCTCCGACGAAGGCGTCGCGATCTGGCTGGACGACCTCTCGCGCAAGCGGATCACGTCCGGCAACCTGGCCGAGCTGATCGACCAGAGCCACGTGGTCGGCGTGACCACGAACCCGTCGATCTTCCAGAAGGCCATCTCTTCGGGTGACGGTTACGAGCAGCAGCTCGTCGACCTCGCCGCCCGCAAGGTGACCGTCGACGAGGCCATCCGCATGATCACGACGGCGGACGTCCGCGACGCCGCCGACATCCTGCGGCCGGTCTTCGAGGCGACGGACGGCCAGGACGGCCGGGTCTCCATCGAGGTCGACCCCCGTCTCGCCCACGAGACGACGGCCACCATCGCCGAGGCGAAGCAGCTCGCCTGGCTGGTGGACCGTCCCAACACCCTCATCAAGATCCCGGCCACCAAGGCGGGACTGCCGGCGATCACCGAGGTCATCGGCCTCGGCATCAGCGTCAACGTCACGCTGATCTTCTCGCTGGAGCGCTACCGCGCCGTCATGGACGCCTACCTGGCGGGCCTGGAGAAGGCCCGCGAGCGCGGCCTCGACCTCTCCAAGATCCACTCGGTGGCCTCCTTCTTCGTCTCCCGCGTGGACACGGAGATCGACAAGCGCCTGGACGGCATCGGCACCGACGAGGCCGCGGCGCTCAAGGGCAAGGCCGCCCTGGCCAACGCCCGTCTGGCGTACGAGGCCTACGAAGAGGTCTTCTCGGACTCCTCGGAGCGCTGGGCCGCCCTGGACCGGGCCCAGGCCAACAAGCAGCGTCCGCTGTGGGCCTCGACCGGCGTCAAGGACCCGGCGTACAAGGACACCCTGTACGTCGTGGACCTGGTCGCCCCGGGCACGGTGAACACCATGCCCGAGGCCACCCTGGAGGCCACCGCCGACCACGGCGAGGTCACCGGTGACACCATCCGCGGCACCTACGACTCCTCCCGCGAGGTGCTGGAGGCCGTCGCGAAGCTGGGCATCAGCTACGACGACGTCGTCCAGCTCCTGGAGGACGAGGGCGTCGAGAAGTTCGAGGCGTCCTGGAACGACCTGCTCGGGTCCACCGAGGCGGAGCTCGCGCGCCGCGTACCTTCGGAGGCATAAGCACTGTGAGTGCAGTCCACGGAGCCAACCCGCTCCGTGACGCCGCAGACCGACGGCTCCCGCGCATCGCGGGGCCGTCGGGTCTGGTGATCTTCGGCGTCACGGGCGATTTGTCCCGTAAGAAGCTGATGCCCGCCGTCTACGACCTGGCCAATCGCGGCCTGTTGCCGCCGGGCTTCTCGCTCGTCGGCTTCGCCCGGCGCGAGTGGCAGGACGAGGACTTCGCCCAAGAGGTCCACGACGCCGTCAAGCAGCACGCCCGCACCCCGTTCCGGGAGGAGGTGTGGCAGCAGCTGATCCAAGGCATGCGCTTCGTCCAGGGCGACTTCGACGACGACAACGCCTTCGAACAGCTCAAGTCCACCATCGAGGAGCTGGACAAGGCCCAGGGCACCGGGGGCAACTTCGCCTTCTACCTGTCCGTGCCGCCGAAGTTCTTCCCCCTCGTCGTCCAGCAGCTCAAGAAGCACGGGCTGGCCGACCAGGAGAACGGCTCGTGGCGTCGCGCCGTCATCGAGAAGCCCTTCGGCCACGACCTGGTCTCCGCCAAGGAGCTGAACGAGGTCGTCCACGAGGTGTTCCCGCCCGATGCGGTCTTCCGGATCGACCACTACCTCGGCAAGGAGACCGTCCAGAACATCCTGGCGCTCCGCTTCGCCAACACGCTCTTCGAGCCGATCTGGAACCGGTCGTACGTCGACCACGTGCAGATCACCATGGCCGAGGACATCGGCATCGGGGGCCGTGCGGGCTACTACGACGGCATCGGCGCCGCCCGCGACGTCATCCAGAACCACCTGCTGCAGCTGCTCGCGCTGACCGCGATGGAGGAGCCCGCCTCCTTCGACGCCGATGCGCTGGCCGCGGAGAAGACCAAGGTCCTCGGAGCCGTGAAGCTGCCCAAGGACCTGGGCGAGTCCACGGTCCGCGGCCAGTACGCGGCCGGCTGGCAGGGCGGCGAGAGGGCCGTCGGCTACCTCCAGGAAGACGGCATCGACCCCCAGTCGAAGACCGACACCTACGCGGCCATCAAACTGGAGATCGACAACCGCCGCTGGGCGGGCGTCCCCTTCTACCTGCGGACCGGCAAGCGCCTGGGCCGCAGGGTCACCGAGATCGCAGTGGTCTTCCAGCGGGCCCCGCACTCCCCCTTCGACCACACCGCGACCGAGGAGCTCGGCCGCAACGCCATCGTGATCCGCGTCCAGCCGGACGAGGGCGTCACGGTGCGGTTCGGTTCGAAGGTGCCGGGCACGCAGATGGAGATCCGGGACGTGTCGATGGACTTCGCGTACGGCGAGTCCTTCACGGAATCGAGCCCCGAGGCCTACGAACGGCTCATCCTCGACGTCCTGCTCGGCGACTCCAACCTCTTCCCGCGGGTCGAGGAGGTCGAGCTGTCCTGGAAGATCCTCGACCCGATCGAGCAGTTCTGGGACGCGCACGGCAAGCCCGCGCAGTACGAGTCCGGGACCTGGGGTCCCGTCGAGGCGGACGAGATGCTCGCACGAGACGGCAGGAGCTGGCGCCGGCCATGAAGACCGACCTGACGGACACCACGTCCTCCAAGATCAACAAGGCGCTGGTGCTCGGGCGGCGGGCGATCGGCACCCCGGCCGTCGGCATGGTGCTCACCCTCGTCATCGTCACCGACGAGGAGAACGCCTACGACGCGCTGAAGGCGGCCAACGAGGCGTCCCGCGAGCACCCCTCGCGGACCCTCGTCGTCATCAAGCGGGTCTCGCGCTCCCCGCGGGACCGTTCCAAGGCACGACTCGACGCCGAGGTCCGTCTCGGCGCCGATGCCAGCACCGGCGAAACGGTGGTGCTGCGGTTGTACGGCGAGGTCGTCGACCACGCCCAGTCGGTGGTGCTCCCGCTGCTCCTCCCGGACGCCCCCGTGGTCGTCTGGTGGCCGGTGAACGCACCGACCGACCCGGCGAACGACCCGCTGGGGGCGCTCGCCCAGCGCCGGGTGACCGACACCTACGCCGCCGAGCAGCCCATCCAGGAACTGACCGCGCGCGCGGACGCCTACACCCCGGGCGACACGGACCTGTCCTGGACCCGGATCACCCCGTGGCGTTCGATGCTCGCCGCTGCGCTCGACCAGGTCGTGTGCGAGGTCACCTCGGCGGTGGTGGAGGGCGAGGAGTTCAATCCGAGCGTCGAACTGCTCGCGATGTGGCTGGCGGGCCGGCTGGAGGTACCGGTCCGGCGCTCGAAGTCGACGGGCCCCGGCCTCACCTCCGTACGGCTGGAGACCAATGCCGGCCCGATCGTGCTGGACCGTCCGGACGGCTCCCTCGCGACGCTGTCCATCCAGGGGCAGCCGGACCGCGCCGTGGCGCTCAAGCGCCGCGAGACGGCCGAACTGATCGCAGAGGAACTGCGCCGGCTCGACCCGGACGACACCTATGCGACGGCGCTCAAGTTCGGTCTCGACCGACTTGCCGAGGAGGCGGCCACCACCGCCCCCGAACCCGTCGCGGAGGCAGTGGAGGCAGCGGAGGCAGCGGAGGAGACGCCCGCGGAGCCGGCGCCCGCCGCCGCCAAGCGCACGAAGAAGGCCCCGGCCAAGAAGGCGGCGGCCACATGAGCACTCCCCAGCTGGTGGTCCACCGCGACAAGGAGCTGATGGCCGAGGCCGCCGCGGCCCGACTGATCACGAAGATCGTGGACGCCCAGGCCTCCCGCGGCTCCGCCTCGGTGGTGCTGACCGGTGGCCGCAACGGCAACGGGCTGCTCGCGGCGCTGCGTTCGGCGCCCGCCCGGGACGCGATCGACTGGTCGCGGCTCGACCTGTGGTGGGGCGACGAGCGCTACCTCCCCGAGGGGGACCCGGAGCGCAACGTCACCCAGGCCCGCGAGGCGCTGCTCGACGGCGTCCCGGTGGACCCCGCGCGGGTGCACGCGATGCCGGCGTCGGACGGCCCGCACGGCAGCGACGTCGATGCCGCCGCAGCCGCGTACGCGGCGGAACTGCTGGCCGCGGCCGGGCCCGGTGACCACGCCGGAGTGCCCACCTTCGACGTCCTGATGCTGGGCGTCGGTCCGGACACCCACGTGGCCTCGCTCTTCCCGGAACTGCCGGCGGTCCACGAGACCGAGCGGACGGTGGTGGGGGTGCACGGCGCACCGAAGCCGCCGCCGGTCAGGATCTCGTTGACCCTCCCCGCGATCCGGGCGGCGAAGGAGGTCTGGCTGCTCGCGGCCGGAGAGGACAAGGCGACGGCGGCGGCCGTCGCGCTGTCCGGCGCGGGCGAGCTGCAGGCCCCCGCAGCGGGCGCCCGGGGCCGCTCCCGGACGCTGTGGCTGCTGGACGCGGCAGCCGCGTCCAAGCTGCCGCGGAGCCTGTACCCGCCGGCCTCGGCCTGAGGCCGCCTCACGGAGGCCCGGTCCCCCCTCCCCCCGACTTCGTCCGGGGGGACTGCTGGGACCGGGCCTCCGGTACGCCCACGGGCTCCAGGAACGGCGCGAGGAGATCGGGTACGGCTCCGGCCGCGAAGGCCAGGCCTTCACCCACGCCCACGTCGATGACCTCGTACGCCCCCTCGCCCGCCGCCGTCGTGGCGGTGATCGTCAGCAGGCCGGCGCGGCGCTGGAAGTACGACTGCTTCACGGTCCAGCCGATGACTCCGGAGCGCTGGAGGACGGTCGTGGTCCGCCGGAGCGTTCCCGAACGGGTCACCAGATAGGCGCCGCTGACACCGTGTCCGAGGGCGCGGTGGGCATCGAGGGCACCGAGCACCGCGAGCGGGGTGAGGACGACGGCGCAGCCGGCCGCCACGTACAGCAGGAACGGGGCGAGGACCTGGCCGAGGAGCGCGAGGACCGCGACCGGGCCGAGGACCCCCGCCAGGGCCCGGCGCAGCCGTCGGGTGCGGGCGGCCCGGGGATGGGCGGTGAGCGGTGCCCCGGTGGGCGGTTCCGGCTCGCGCAGGATCTGGCCGGCGACCCGGTCGGCAACGGCCCGCTCCACCGGTGGCACGAGGTTCTTGAGCTCGGCGTGCTTGTCGTCGGCGCTCTGGACGAGCCCGGTGGCGACGGCGTCGACCCGGGCGGCCCCGCACATCCGGACGCCGAGCGGCTCGACGAGCTCGACACCGCGCAGCCTGCGCTCCTCCAGGGAGACCGAGCGGGTGGTGAGGAGGCCCCGGGAGACCCTGAGGGTGCCGCCGGGCTCGCGTTCGAGGCGGTAGTTCCACCAGGTCTCGGCCCAGAGCGCGAGCGCCCCGACCGCGCCGACCGCGGTGGCGAGCAGGATCAGGTCGACGACGATCCAGGTCGCGGAGACGTCCTGGAACCGGTCCCCCATCCAGTCGACGAGCTCGGCCTGGGCCCCGAACCACTCACTGACCTGCAGGACGGCACCGACCGCAGCACCGCCGAACGCGGGGGCGAGGAAGGAGACCGGCGCATAGCGGATCCAGCGCGGGTCGAGCGTGGCCAGGGCATCGTCCCGGTCGGACTCCGTGGCGGCGGCGCGGGCGAGCAGCGCACGTCGGAGGCGCTCGCCCTCGGCGCGGGTGACCAGGTCGAGTTCGAGGGTGGACTCCCCGCCGCCGGTGTGCTCTCCGGTGCCGATCCGGACCTTGACCAGGCCGAGGAGGCGCTGGAGGGGGTTGGCCGTGAGGTCCGCGCTGCGGATGCGGTCGCGGGCGAGCGAACGGCGCTGGACCACAAGAAAGCCGGTGTGGAGTTCGACCCGCTCGGGGCCGACGCGGTAGCGGGTGCGGCGGAGCCGGAGGGCCTCGGCGACGACGTCGGCCGCGAGGACCAGCAGGACCGCGCCGAAGACCCAGCCGAAGGCCTGCCGCGCTGGCCGTGAACCGGCGAGCCCGAAGGCGACGGGGAGCCCTGCGCCGAGGAGGACGCCGGCGAAGAGGACCCCTCGGACGAGGACGGTGCGGGGGTCGAGGCGTGACCACTGCTGCTCCTCGTCCTGCCGCGGGCCCCGCCCTCCCCTCACGTGGCGTCCCCGGGGGTGGCCTGGGTGATCAGGGTCAGCCGCTCGGCGAGGGCGGCGGCCAGGTCGTGGTCGAGGCCCGCGATCCTGATGGCGCCCTTGGAGGAGGCGGTGGTCACGGTGACGGTGGCCAACCGGAAGAGCTGCTCCAGCGGTCCCCGCGAGGTGTCGACGGTCTGGATCCGCGACATGGGAGCGATCCGCCACTCCTGCCAGAGCGCTCCGGTGCGCACGTAGACGGCGTCGTCGGTCACCTCCCAGCGGTGCACCCGGAACCACCAGGCGGGGAAGAACGCGGCACCGGCGAGACCCAGGACCGCCGCGGCCCCGGCCGCGAACGGCAGCCAGGCACCGACCGGCCCGAGGAACGCACGGAGGACGACGAGGACCGCCACCGGCACGGCGGCGGCCACCAGCAGTCGGCTCCGCCACCAGGCGACGGCCCGCTGGTCCACGGCGTTCCTGGGCGGCCTCAGCCGCACCGCGTTCTCCCCCGTCACGCGGTTACCGTCCGCGCAGCGAGCGGTAGGTCGACACGAGTCCTGCGGTGGAGCTGTCGAGCTGCTCGGCGCCCTCGCCCTCCGTCAGGACGGGCTCGATCCGCTTCGCGAGGACCTTGCCGAGCTCGACGCCCCACTGGTCGAAGGAGTCGATGTTCCAGACGGCGCCCTGGACGAAGACCTTGTGCTCGTAGAGCGCGATCAGCTGGCCGAGGACGGACGGGGTGAGCGATTCGGCCAGGATCGTGGTGGTCGGGTGGTTCCCCCGGAAGGTCTTGTGCGGGACGAGGTCCTCGGCGACCCCTTCGGCCCGCACTTCCTCGGGCGTCTTGCCGAAGGCGAGTGCCTGGGTCTGCGCGAAGAAGTTGGCCATGAGCAGGTCGTGCTGGGCCACGAGGGCGGGCGACAGGTCGTCGACGGGACGGGCGAAGCCGATGAAGTCGGCCGGGATGACCTTGGTGCCCTGGTGGATCAACTGGTAGTAGGCGTGCTGCCCGTTGGTGCCGGGGGTGCCCCAGACGACCGGGCCGGTCTGCCAGTCGACCCGGTGGCCCTGACGGTCCACCGACTTGCCGTTGGACTCCATGTCGAGCTGCTGGAGGTAGGCGGTGAACTTGGACAGGTAGTGGGAGTACGGCAGGACGGCGTGCGACTGGGCGTCGAAGAAGGCGCCGTACCAGATGCCGAGGAGTCCGAGCAGGAGCGGCGCGTTCTCCTCCGGCGGGGCGGTGCGGAAGTGCTCGTCGACGAGGTGGAAGCCGTCGAGCATCTCGCGGAACCGGCCCGGGCCGATGGCGATCATCAGGGAGAGCCCGATGGCGGAGTCGTAGGAGTACCGGCCGCCGACCCAGTCCCAGAACTCGAACATGTGCGTGGTGTCGATGCCGAACTCCTCGACCTTCTCGGCATTGGTCGAGAGGGCCACGAAGTGCTTGGCGACGGCCTCCTGGCCGGCCCCGAGCCCGCTGAGGAGCCAGTCGCGGGCAGAGGTGGCGTTGGTGATCGTCTCGATCGTGGTGAAGGTCTTGGAGGCGACGACGAAGAGCGTCTCGGCCGGGTCGAGGTCGCGGACGGCCTCGTGGAGGTCGGCGCCGTCCACATTGGAAACGAAACGGAACGTCAGGTCGCGCTGGGTGTAGGAGCGCAGCACCTCGTACGCCATGGCGGGGCCCAGGTCGGAGCCGCCGATGCCGATGTTCACGACGTTCTTGACGGGCCGTCCGGTGTGACCGGTCCACTCGCCCGCACGGACCGTGTCGGCGAAGGCGCCCATCTTGTCGAGCACGGCGTGGACGCCGGGCACCACGTTCTCCCCGTCGACCTCGACGACGGCTCCGCGGGGCGCGCGCAGTGCGGTGTGGAGGACGGCACGGTCCTCGGTGGTGTTGATCTTCTCGCCGCGGAACATGGCGTCGCGGAGCTCGGCGACACCGGTGGCGGTGGCCAGTTCGCGCAGCAGGGTCAGCGTCTCGTCGGTGACGAGGTGCTTGGAGTAGTCCAGGTGGAGGTCGCCGACCCGCAGGACGTGATCGGTGCCGCGCGCCGGCTCGGCGGCGAACAGTTCGCGCAGGTGGGTCTCGCCCAGCTGCTCGCGGTGCTTGCCGAGGGCCGCCCACTCGGGCAGCCGGTTGAGCCTGTTACGACCTTCGCTTGTCATGTCGGACATCGCCCACTTCTTCTCGTACTGCTTGTCTGCCCCGCTGCATCCCCCAACTTAATTGATCAGAGGGGTCGGCGACGCGACGGCGAGCACGAACGGGGACGCGGCGAGAAGCGACGGAAGGAGGCGTTCCGGGGTGGGGCGCCCCTCGGTCGGGTGCCGCTGCCCGTTCCTGCCCGGGCGGGGCGGCCACGGCCGCACCGCCCCTCGGAGCGTCCGCCGGCGAAGCGCGAACGGGCCTTGCCCGCGAATCGAGTTCGCGGGCAAGGCCCGTTCGTCACACCGTCACACCACGCTCAGATCTCGCCCCGCAGCTTGGCGAGCGCCTCGGCGAGGATCGCCTCGCCGTCCGCATCGCTGCGCCGCTCGCGCACATAGGCGAGGTGGGTCTTGTACGGCTCCGTGCGCGGCGGGTCCGGCGGGTTGTCCCGGTCCTGGCCCGCCGGGAAGCCGCAGCGCGGGCAGTCCCAGGTGTCCGGGACCGCTGCGTCACTGGCGAAGCTCGGCTGTGTCTCGTGCCCGTTCGAGCACCAGAAGGAGATGCGGAGGCGCGGTGCCGACTCGCCCCGCTCGGCCTCCCCCATCGGCCCCGCTCCGACCCGGCTTCCCCGGATCGCGTTGCCACTTGCCACGGTCGTAACTCCCTGCGTGATGGTGCTCGAAGATGCCCCAGTCTACGTAAGGCCCAACGCGCGTCCAGTGATTGGAGTTACCCGTCCAACTTCATCAGCAGGCCGAGTACCACAATGCAGGCGAACCAGAGCAGACCGACCACGACCGTGATCCGGTCAAGGTTTCGCTCGGCGACCGAGGAGCCACCGACGGAGGACTGCATGCCGCCACCGAACATGTCGGAGAGGCCGCCGCCCTTCCCCTTGTGCATGAGCACAAGCAGCATCAGCAGTGCGCTGAAGACGATCAGGGCGATCGAGAACCCCATAACCACGGCTGGACCAACTTCCTCGGACTGATACGGACGGGGGCCGGGCGCCTGCCCGACCCCCGCAAGGGTACGACGGAACTCCGCTACCGCATACTCACTGGTCGCGGAAGCGCACGATCTTGACGAACTCGTCGGCGTCGAGCGCCGCGCCGCCCACCAGGGCGCCGTCGACGTCGGGCTGCGCCATGATCGCGGCGACGTTGCCGGACTTGACCGAGCCGCCGTACTGGATGCGGACCTTGTCGGCCAGCTCCTGCGAGTACAGCTCCGCGAGGCGCCCGCGGATCGCCCCGCAGACCTCCTGGGCGTCGTCGGGGGTGGCGACCTCGCCGGTGCCGATGGCCCACACCGGCTCGTAGGCGATCACGATCGACTCGGCCTGCTCGGCCGGGACGTCCTTCAGCCCGCCGTCGATCTGGGCGAGGGTGTGCTCGACCTGGTTGCCCGCCTTGCGGACGTCCAGACCCTCGCCGACGCAGAGGATCGGGGTGATGCCGTGCTTGAAGGCGGCCTTCACCTTGGCGTTGCAGACCTCGTCGGTCTCGGCGTGGTACTGGCGGCGCTCGGAGTGGCCGACGGCGACGTAGGCGCACTTCAGCTTGGAGAGCATCGAGCCCGAGACCTCGCCGGTGTAGGCACCGGAGTCGTGCGCCGAGATGTCCTGGGCGCCGTACTTGATCTTGAGCTTGTCACCGTCGACCAGGGTCTGGACGGACCTCAGGTCGGTGAAGGGGACCAGGACCGCGACCTCACAGGCGTCGTGGTCCTTCTCCGTCAGGGCGAAGGCGAGCTTCTGGACGTGGGCGATGGCCTCGAGGTGGTTGAGGTTCATCTTCCAGTTGCCCGCCATCAGCGGGGTGCGGGTGCTCATCAGGGGGTCAGTCCTCCAGTGCGACGAGGCCGGGGAGCTGCTTGCCCTCGAGGTATTCGAGGGAGGCGCCGCCGCCGGTCGAGATGTGGCCGAATGCCTTTTCGTCGAAGCCCAGGATGCGGACGGCCGCGGCGGAGTCGCCACCGCCCACCACCGTGAAGGCCGGGGAATCGACGAGCGCCTGGGCAACGGCCTTGGTGCCCTCGGCGTAGTCGGGGTGCTCGAAGACGCCCATCGGACCGTTCCAGAAGACGGTGCCGGCGTCGGCGAGCTTCGAGGCGTAGAGCTTACGGGTCTCCGGACCGATGTCCAGGCCCTCCTCGTCGGAGGGGATGGCGTCCGCGGCGACCGTGGTCGGGTTCGCCGGAGCCTTGGTCTTCAGGTCGGGGAACGCGGGCGCGACCAGGACGTCGACGGGGAGCACGAACTCCACGCCGAGCTCCTTGGCCCGTTCCAGGTACCCCAGGACTGCCGGGACCTGGTCCTCCTGGAGCAGCGAGATGCCGACCTCGTGGCCCTGGGCCTTGAGGAAGGTGTACGCCATGCCGCCGCCGATGAGGATGCGGTCGGCCTTCTCCAGCAGGTGGTCGATCACGCCGAGCTTGTCGGAGACCTTGGCGCCGCCGAGCACGACCGCGTACGGCCGCTGGACGTCCTCGGTGAGCTTCTTCAGGACGCCGACCTCGGTGGCGATGAGGTAGCCGGCGGCGTGCGGAAGGCGCTTCGGGAGGTCGAAGACCGAGGCGTGCTTGCGGTGCACGGCGCCGAAGCCGTCGCCGACGTACAGGTCGGCGAGGGCCGCCAGCTGGTCCGCGAAGGCAGCGCGCTCGGCGTCGTCCTTGGAGGTCTCGCCGGCGTTGAAGCGGAGGTTCTCGACCACGGCCACCTGACCGTCGGCGAGGCCCGCGACGGTCGCCCTGGCCGAGTCGCCGACCGTGTCGGTCGCGAAGGCCACCTCGGTGCCGAGCAGTTCACCGAGGCGCACCGCCGCCGGGGCGAGCGAGAACGCCGGGTCCGGAGCGCCCTTGGGGCGGCCCAGGTGCGAGGCGACCACCACGCGTGCACCGGCGTCGGCGAGCGCCTTGACGGTGGGGACGACGGCACGGATGCGGCCGTCGTCGGTGATGGTGGTGCCGTCGAGCGGCACGTTGAGGTCGGCGCGCACGAACACGCGCTTGCCTTCGACGCCCTCGTGGAGGAGCTCGTCGATCGTCTTCATCTGTTAACAGACTCCTTGGTACGCGGTGGAGCACACAAACAGGGCTCGCACAGCGCGGCGTTGCGCTGCCCGAGCCCTGCTCACATCGAAAGCCCGCCCTGAAGCTTAGAGCTGGCCGCCGACGAAGACGGTGAGGTCGACGAGACGGTTGGAGTAGCCCCACTCGTTGTCGTACCAGCCGAGGATCTTGACCGTGTTGCCTTCCTGGACCATCGTCAGGGAGGCGTCGAAGGTGCAGGACGCCGGGTCGCTGACGATGTCCGAGGAGACGATCGGGTCCTCGGTGTAGAACAGGATGCCCTTGAGGTCGCCGTCCTCGGCGGCCTTCTTGAACGCGGCGTTGACCTCGTCCTTGGTGACCTCGCGGTCGAGGGTGACGACCAGGTCGGTGGCGGAGCCGGTCGGAACCGGGACGCGCATGGCGATGCCGTCCAGCTTGCCCTTGAGCTGCGGGAGGACCAGGGCGGTGGCCTTGGCGGCGCCCGTCGTGGTCGGGATGATGTTCTCCGCGGCGGCGCGGGCGCGGCGCAGGTCCTTGTGCGGGAAGTCCAGGATGCGCTGGTCGTTGGTGTACGCGTGGACCGTGGTCATCAGGCCCTTGACGATGCCGAAGTTCTCGTCGAGGACCTTCGCCATCGGCGCGACGCAGTTGGTGGTGCAGGAAGCGTTCGAGATGACGTGGTGCTGCGCCGCGTCGTACTTGTCCTGGTTGACGCCCATGACGATGGTGATGTCCTCGTCACTGGCCGGAGCCGAGATGAGGACCTTCTTGGCACCACCGGCGATGTGCTTCTCGGCGTCCGCCTTCTTGGTGAAGATGCCGGTCGACTCGATGACGATGTCGACGCCCAGCTCGCCCCAGGGGATGTCGGCCGGGTTGCGCTCGGAGAGCACCTTGATGGTGTGGCCGTCGACGGTGATGGTGTCGGCGGTGTGGGTCACCTCGGCCTTGAGGCGACCCAGGATGGTGTCGTACTTCAACAGGTGTGCCGTGGTCGCGGTGTCACCCAGGTCGTTGACAGCCACGATCTCGATGTCAGCACCCTGCTCAAGGAGCGCGCGGAAGTAGTTTCGACCGATGCGGCCAAAGCCGTTGATGCCTACGCGGATCGTCACGAACCGATCTCCTCGTTAGGAACGCCGGAGTATCGACGCCGGCGAGATTTTTGTTTTTTGGGATGTCCCCGACCGCTTACGACCCTACCTCCCCCGACGTCCCGGAGTGACATCGAGCTCATCCGCAAGAGCCCGGAAAGTGAGGAAAAACGGCCGACGGCCCGTACCTACCAACGGGTACGGGCCGTCGTGGGACCTTTGTCCCGACTACGCTCCGTCAGCGCCGGAGCACCCCGAGGGCGCGGCCGAGGAGCCGTGCCCGCTCCTTCGCGCCGGGCACGTGCTCCAGGCCGTAGCCGAGGAGGACGGTGTCACGGGTGGTGACTGCGGCCCCGGAGTGGAAGAGCGCCGCGGAGCGCGTCCAGTCGGAGCCGTTGCCGGGGCTGCCGGCCGGTGCGCCCGGTACGGACCAGACGCCGAGGGAGGTCTCGAAGCCCTCCGTCTCGACGGTGGCGCCGGTGACGAGCCGGATGTCGTCGACGAAGGCGCCCATCCCCCCGGTACCGGGATCGGAGACGTAGGAGAGCGCCAGCTCCACCTTCTTGCCGGCCCAGGCGCTCAGGTCGACGGAGGCCTGCTGCCAGCCGTTGGAGGAGCCGGTGAAGGCGTTCCAGGAGCCGGTGGTTCCGGTGGTGGTGCACTCCTCCTGGCCGACGGTGAGGTAGTGGGCGAGGAAGGGGTGGCCGCGGACGTAGTAGCCCTCGCCGCAGTCGGCCGGCGGCGCGGCGGAGGTACCGCCGTTGGCGTCGGGCAGGGTCGTCCAGTCGTCCTGGCCGACGGTGTGGGCTTCGACGACGAGGTTGTCGTAGCCGGGCTCGGTGTCATGGCTGACCTGGAAGTCCAGTCGCGGCGTCGAGGCGGCGTCGACCCCGGTGAGGTCCACGGTCCTGGCGAGCCGGGCCCAGGTGTCGTCGCTGTGCTTGACGGCCGCGAAGGCCGAGCCCTCGGCGGGCTCGAAGGGGGTGCGGACGCCCGGGTAGTCCCCCGCGGAGGCGCTGCTCGCGAACTGGGGGAACTCCTTCGGCCCCAGCGTGTCCGAGGTGACGGTGTACGCCCCCGCGTTGTCCAGCGGGTTGTCGGGGGCGGCGGCGAGGGTCGCGCCGATGCCCGCGAAGGCGCCCGCACCGGCGAACGAGGAGGGACCCTTGAGGCCCGCGCGGTGGTAGGCACCCAGGTAGTACTGGGCGAAGTCGTTGGACTCCGCCCGTCCGATCCGGGTGGACCCACCGGCCTCCTCGCCGGCGTTGATCAGCTTGCCGCCCTCGTTGAGGTAGGCGCGCACGGCGAGCTGGGTGGCCCCGGAGGGGCGCTCGGCGCCGTTGTACCAGACCACGGTGCGGAAGTGGGACAGCACCCCGAGGGCGTCCGGGGCGCCTTGGGTGGCGACGTCCCAGACGGCGGACCGGCGACCGTTGTCGGCGAGCGCCTTCACATAGGCGGCGCTGTGCCGGGCGGCGGTGGTGCCGCCCTCGTCGGCGAGGACGAGCACGTCCCCGCGGGGCCGTTCCGCCACCGTGTAGCCGAAGGGGGCGGAGGCGGTGGCGCGCCCCTCGCGGGTGCGGGCGGTGAACCAGACCTCGACCGCGTCTCCGGGCCGGGCTCCCTCGACCGCCGCGCGGTACTCGTCGAAGTAGAGGTTGTCCTCGCCGCCGAAGGTCTCGCCCCCCTTCCACGCCTCCAGCCGCTCGCTGTGGGTGCGTCCGCCGTTGATCCGGTACTTCAGGGTCTTGGCGCGCAGCGAAGCACGGGCGGTGACGGCGACCTCCTGCTCCTCGCCGCGGGCGTAGGAGGTGGTGAAGGTCTTCGGGGTGAAGTCGGGGGCTTCGGTGCCGACCGGGGAGACCGGCCGGTCCGGGTGGGCGGCGGACTCGGCGACCGCGAGTGCGAACGGGACGTTCTTGGCGAACTCGGCCTGGATCAGCTTCTCGTCGTCCGGGAAGGTGAAGACGGAGGCGCAGTCGGCCGGTTCCCAGGCGTCGTCCGGGTCGACCCGGGAAGCGGTGGCGCAGGTGGACATCTCCGGGGTGAACATCTGCATCCCGTTGACGTTGGCGGCGTGTCCGTCCGCTTCGCCGTTGGTGATGTAGAGCTCGGAGGAGACCTGTGGGCGGTAGCCGGGCACGGCGGAGTTCTGCGGGGTGCCGGCGAGGGCCCTGAGGGCCACGTCGTCGGGGGTGTCGGTGGCGACCTGCCAGCCGACGCCGTACAGCAGGAGCTGCGCGGCCGAGTGGTAGTTGATGCCGTACGAGAAGCCGATGCGCTTCTGGAAGGCGTCGAGGGCCCGGGTCTCGGGCTCCGACATGGGGCCCTTGCCGCGGAAGGTCTCGTCGGCCGGGTCCGGAGAGGAACCCTCGTTGTCATAACCCCACTTGTAGGCGAAGTTGCGGTTGAGGTCGACGCCGTCGCCCGTTCCGATCCGCCCGTCGCCGTTGTTGTCACGGAGGTTCTTGCGCCACTGCCGGTTGGCGGGATCGGCATGGGTGAAGTCGTAGCCGTCCGGATTGGCGGAGAGCACGAACCACAACTCGGTGGAGTCGACGATCCGGGTGATTCGCTCGTCCTCGCCGTAGCCGTCGAGGTAGTGGTGCATCAGCCGCCGGGTCATCTCGGGGGTGATCCACTCACGGGCGTGCTGGTTGGACATGTACAGCGTGGCGGGTTTCGAGCCGTCCTTGACGCGTCGGGCGTTCTTGGTCAGCTTCAGCGCCAGGATGTCCTGCCCCCGGACGGTCTTGCCGAGCGAGACGACCTTGGTGAGCCCCGGATGGGCCCGGGCCGTGTCCAGGATCTCCTGCTTGAGCCCGTGGGGGCCGCCGTAGGGGCGGAAGACGCCGTCCCCGGCCGCGGCGAGCCGCCGCTCGGCACGGGCATCGATCCGGTGCTCGGTGACGTCGACGCCCCGGCCCCGCAACTGGCCGGCCTGCTGGTCGGTCAGGAAGAGCTCGACCGTCGCGGAGCCCTTCGCGGGGACCTGCTCGGTCAGTTCGTGGGCATCCGCGCCGGCCTCGAGGAGCAGCGGCACCTGTGCCGCGGTGACCTCGGCGTGCCACACGGAGAGGACGTCGCCGCCGTCCCGGTCGTTCGGCTGCGCGCCGGCGGCGGGTGTTGCCACCGCTCCTGCGATCAGCAGTGAAGCCGCTGCGAGGATCGATCTCGCCCTGCGTCTCATGAGCCCCCCTTGCTGTTGTCTGTCACGAAGGCGAACAGACGCCAGGCTGTTGGGCGCCCATGGGCCTGTCAAGGGCGCCTCGCAGGGGGCGTGAAAAAGCTGCCGGTGCCTCAGGAAGGCACCGGCAGCACGGAGTTGAGAGTTCCGCAGAGCGGAGGAAGGATCAGCCGACGAGGCTGTCGTCGAGCTCCTCCGTCAGGTTGGACTCGGTTCCGGGGATGCCCAGGTCCTGCGCCCGCTTGTCGGCCATGGCCAGGAGGCGACGGATCCGGCCGGCCACCGCGTCCTTGGTGAGCGGCGGGTCGGCGAGCGCGCCCAGCTCCTCCAGGGAGGCCTGCTTGTGCTCCATGCGCAACCGTCCGGCGGCGGCGAGGTGCTCGGGCACCTCCTCGCCGAGGATCTCCAGGGCACGCTGCACCCGGGCACCGGCCGCGACCGCGGCGCGCGCCGAGCGGCGCAGGTTGGCGTCGTCGAAGTTGGCCAGGCGGTTGGCGGTGGCACGGACCTCGCGCCGCATCCTCCGCTCCTCCCAGGCGAGCACCGACTCGTGCGCGCCGAGCCGGGTGAGCAGGGCGCCGATCGCGTCGCCGTCGCGGACGACGACCCGGTCCACGCCCCGCACCTCGCGGGCCTTCGCGGCGATGGAGAGCCGGCGGGCGGCTCCGACCAGGGCGAGGGCGGCTTCCGGTCCCGGGCAGGTGACCTCCAGGGAAGAGGAACGACCGGGCTCGGTCAGCGAGCCGTGCGCGAGGAAGGCGCCCCGCCAGGCCGCCTCGGCATCGCAGGTGGCCCCGGAGACCACCTGCGGGGGCAGCCCGCGGATGGGGCGCCCCCGGCCGTCCACGAGACCCGTCTGGCGGGCCAGCTGATCGCCTCCGGCCACCACCCGCACCACGAAGCGAGAGCCGCGCCGAAGCCCACCGGGAGCCATCACGATCAGTTCGGAGCTGTGGCCGAAGATCTCCAGGATGTCCCGCTTGAGCCGGCGGGCCGCCATCGCGGTGTCGAGCTCTGCCTCGATCACGATGCGGCCGCTCACCAGGTGCAGCCCGCCCGCGAACCGCAGGATCGACGAGACCTCTGCCTTCCTGCAGCAGGTCCGGGTGACGGGGAGCCGGGAGATCTCGTCCTTCACCGCTGCCGTCATCGCCATGGGCCGATCCTTCCATGCATCCGAAAAATACGGTCGTACGCGGCGGCCAACAGCTCCGGATCGTGCTTCGCGGAGCCGTCGGGCCTGGCCACCGGCGCCAGCTCGACCGCGGCACCGAGCCGCTTGGCGGCATCGGCGAGTGACTCGCGGTCGGGCACGGCGGCGGCATCGGCCAGCACCACGTCCAGGGCGAGTTTAGGGGCGTGTCGTCCCAAAACCTCCAAATGACGCTGCGGGGAGAAGCCCTCGGTTTCTCCGGGCTGCGGCGCGAGGTTCAGTGAGAGCACTTTCCGGGCCTTGGTCTCGATCAGGGCGTCGAGGAGCTCGGGGACCAAGAGGTGCGGGATCACGGAGGAGAACCAGGAACCGGGGCCGAGCACCACCCAGTCCGCGTCGAGCACGGCCGCGACCGCCTCGGGCACGGCCGGCGGGTCGTGCGGCACGAGGTGCACGGACTGCACTTCGCCGGGGGTGAGGGCCACGGTCGCCTGGCCCCGGACGGTGTCCACGTCGTCCGGGCGCTCCGGGTCGTGGCCCTTGACCAGGGCCTGGAGCTCCAGTGGCACGGCGGACATGGGGAGCACCCGGCCGTGGGCGCCGAGCAGCCGGCCCACCAGGTCGAGGGCCTGGACGGGATCGCCGAGCTGCTCCCAGAGGGCGACGATCAGCAGGTTGCCGACGGCGTGACCGCCCATGTCGCCCTTGGACTGGAAGCGGTGCTGGATCACCCGGGCCCAGGTCTGTCCCCAGTCGTCGTCGCCGCAGAGCGCGGCGAGCGCCTTCCGCAGGTCGCCCGGGGGCAGCACGCCCAGCTCCTCCCGGAGCCGACCGCTGGAGCCCCCGTCGTCCGCGACGGTGACGACGGCCGTGAGGTCTCCGGTGATGCGGCGGAGCGCGGCGAGGGAGGCCGACAGGCCCATGCCGCCACCGAGGGCGACCACCTTGGGCTGGGCGCCGCGCCTGCGGAGCGTACGCCGCACCGAGAGGGTGGACGTACGCCGACGGTACGGCTTCACTCGCGCCCCATGTCCCGGTGCACGACGACGGTCTCGACCCCTTCGGCGGCGAGGCGGGCGGCGAGGCGCTCGGCCGTGGCCACGGAGCGGTGCTTGCCGCCGGTGCATCCCACGGCGATGGTCACGTACCGCTTGCCCTCGCGGCGGTAGCCCGCGGCGATCAGCTGGAGCAGCTCGGTGTAGCGGTCCAGGAACTCCTTGGCGCCGGGCTGGTTGTAGACGTAGTTCGAGACCTCTTCGTTGAGCCCGGTGAAGGGCCGCAGCTCGGGGACCCAGTGCGGGTTCGGCAGGAAGCGCATGTCGACGACGAGGTCCGCGTCGACCGGCAGGCCGTACTTGAAGCCGAAGGACATGACGGTGGCCCTGAGCTCCGGCTCCTCGTCACCGGCGAACTGGGCGTCCATCTTGGCGCGCAGTTCGTGGACGTTGAGGCTGGAGGTGTCGATCACCAGGTCGGCGTCGCCGCGCAGCTCGCGCAGCAGGTCGCGCTCGGCGGCGATGCCGTCGGTGATCCGTCCGTCGCCCTGGAGCGGATGCGGCCGGCGGACCGACTCGAAGCGTCGGACGAGGGCCTCGTCGGACGACTCCAGGAAGACGATCCGGCGGGTGACCTGCTTGGCGTCCAGGTCGGCGAGGGATTCCCGGAGGTTGTCGAAGAACTGCCGGCCGCGGACGTCCACGACGACGGCGATCCGGGCGACGTTGCCCTGGGAACGGGCGCCGAGTTCCACCATGGTGGGGATCAACGCGGGCGGCAGGTTGTCCACGACGAACCAGCCGAGGTCCTCCAGGCACTTCGCCGCGGTGGACCGGCCCGCTCCGGACATGCCGGAGATGATCACCAGCTCGGGAATGGCCGCCTCGGCGCCGTTGTCGCCGGGGGTCTCCTTCGTGCCCGTACTCACGTGTCCTGCTCCGTCTTCTCGGTGGTGCTCGTGGTGCGCGTCATGCTGCGGTTCGTGCTGCTCGTGGGCGCTCATGCCGTACCGCCCTCGTCGTCTTCCATGATCTCTCCTGTCGCCGTGTTCACGGCGGGAGCGGTCGGGGACGCCTCGGCGAGGGCCGTGACGACCGCCTCCGCGGTCTTCCGGCCCATGCCGGGGACCTCGCAGATCTGCTCGATTGTCGCCTGCCGGAGCCGCTTCACCGAGCCGAAATGCTTGATCAAGGTCTGCTTCCGCGTTTCGCCGAGGCCGGGGACGGCGTCCAGGGGGCTGGTACGGATGCGTTTCGTCCGCTTGGACCGCTGGTAGCGGATGGCGAAGTCGTGAGCCGTGTCACGGACCCGCTGCAGGAGGTAGAGCCCCTCGCTGGAGCGGGGCAGCACCACCGGATCGTCCTCACCGGGGAGCCAGACCTCCTCCAGGCGCTTGGCGAGGCCACAGACCGCGACGTCGTCGATGCCGAGCTCGTCGAGGGCGCGGCGGGCCGCGGCCACCTGTGGCTGCCCGCCGTCGACGACGACGAGCTGCGGGGGGTACGCGAAGCGCCTGGGCCGCCCGTCGTCCCGGGCGTCCTCCGCGGGGACCTCGCCGCCGGACGGCCCCTCCCCGTCGGTCGGATCACCCCACTCCCCCGTCCGGTCCTTCTCGGCGAGGTAGCGCCTGAAGCGGCGGCTGACGACCTCGTGCATGGACCGGACGTCGTCCTGGCCCTCGCCGTGCCAGAGCTGTACGTCTCCGGCGCGCCCCTTGATCTGGAAGCGGCGGTACTCGCTCTTGCGGGGCAGTCCGTCCTCGAAGACCACCATCGAGGCGACGACGTCGTCGCCCTGGAGGTGGGAGATGTCGAAGCACTCGATCCGCAGGGGCGCGGAGTCCAGGTCCAGCGCCTCGGCGATCTCCTCCAGGGCCCGGGAGCGGGTGGTCAGGTCGCTGGCCCGCTTGGTCTTGTGCAGCACCAGCGCCTGCTGGGCATTGCGCGCGACGGTCTCCATCAGGTCCTTCTTGTCGCCGCGCTGCGGAACCCGCAGGGAGACCAGGGACCCGCGACGCCCGGAGAGCCAGGCGGAGACGGCACCGGCGTCCTCGGGGAGCGCCGGGACCAGCACCTCCTTGGGGACCGCGTCGCCGTTCTCCTCGCCGTACAGCTGCTGGAGCGCGTGTTCGACGAGCCCCGCCGTGCTCACGGCCTCGACCTTGTCGGTGACCCAGCCGCGCTGGCCCCGGACGCGTCCGCCGCGCACGTGGAAGATCTGCACGGCCGCTTCCAGCTCGTCCTCGGCGAGGGCGATCAGGTCGGCGTCGGTGGCGTCGCCGAGGACCACCGCGCTCTTCTCCATGGCGCGCCGCAGGGCGTCCATGTCGTCGCGGAGCCGGGCGGCCTTCTCGTACTCCATGTCCTCGGCCGCGATCATCATCTGCTTCTCCAGCCGGCGCAGGTGCGTGCCGGTACGACCCGCCATGAAGTCGCAGAACTCCTCGGCCAGTTCGCGGTGCTCCTCGGGTGCGATCCGGCCGACGCAGGGCGCCGAACACTTGTCGATGTAGCCGAGGAGGCAGGGGCGGCCGGCCGCCGCGGCGTTCCGGAACACGCCCGCGGAGCAGGTCCGCACCGGGAAGACCCGGAGCATCAGGTCGACGGTCTCGCGGATCGCCCACGCGTGCGCGTACGGCCCGAAGTAGCGCACGCCCTTCTTCTTGTGCCCGCGGAGGACCTGGACGCGCGGGAACTCCTCGTTCATGGTGACCGCGAGGTACGGGTAGCTCTTGTCGTCCCGGTACTTGACGTTGAACCGGGGGTCGTACTCCTTGATCCAGGAGTACTCCAGCTGGAGCGCCTCGACCTCGGTGGACACCACGGTCCACTCCACGGAGGCGGCGGTCGTCACCATGGTGGCGGTGCGCGGGTGCAGGTTCACGAGCGGCTGGAAGTAGTTGGCCAGCCGCTGGCGCAACGACTTCGCCTTCCCCACGTAGATCACCCGGCGGTGCTCGTCGCGGAACTTGTAGACCCCCGGGGAGTCGGGGATCTGACCCGGCTTGGGGCGGTAGCTGGAGGGGTCTGCCATGCTCACCACCCTACTGGCGGTGACCGACACCCCGGGCGGGCACGCGCACGGGCGCAACGGCCCCGGTCCACGGCACCGTCCGGGCCGCTGGCCGCGCCCCTGCCGGCCGCAGCCCCACCGGGGACGGGACGGGTCTCGGCACGGCGGGGGCCGACCGCCGGCGGGCCGCCCACGGGGGAGCGGGGCGGCCCGTCGGCGGCATCGGGCGCCCGCTCAGGCCTCCCGGGCCCTACGCCGGCGCACCGCGGCCGTCGCCGTCAGGGCGAGGAGCAGGCCCGCGCCCGCGCCGGCCGCCGCGACGGCGGCCCCGCCGTCGGGCGTGTTCGCCGACGGGGCGCCGTAACCGCCGGCCGCGCCCTTCCGGGCGTACGCCGAACCCGGGAGCTTGTCGCCGTACGCCCGGGCCACTCGCTCCCGGTACGCGGCGAGGCTGGTGCCCCCGCGCCCCACGGCCCGCACCGCGTCCTCGTCGAGGGGCAGCACCTTCCCGCCCTTCTGCACGTACCACGCGTCGATCTGCGGCTCGCGGAAGACGAGCCCTCCGCCCAGCTCCGCGTAGCGGATCTCGTCGTCACCGGTGGCGATGTTCACCACGTGCCAGCCCTCCGGCCGCTTCACCGTCCACACCGAGGCCTTCTGCCCGTCCGGGGCCACGGCCCGGCTGGCACGGAACTCGACGCGGGCGACGGGTGCTCCGGGCTTTCCGGCGACGAAGTCCGGAGAGAGGATGCGCACCGGCACGGACGCGCCCTCGACGCGGGGGGCGACCGCCGTCCGGGCGAGGGCTCCGTCCCGGGCGAAGAAGCGGGACAGGGTGTCCAGGGTCTGCGGTGCGGAGGCGGCCTGTTCGGGGGTGGCCGCGGGCTGCAGCCCTTCGGCGGCGGCCGGGAGCGCCCCGAGGACGACGAGGGCTGCGGTGGCCAGGAAACCGGCCGTCACGGCTCGTGCGTTCATCGTGGTCACGCTCCGATCCGGTAGAGCGAGTGGGTCCAGGAGAACGAGCCGTTGTTGACGTACCAGGCATGCGAGGCCCAGTTGTACCTGTTGCTGGAAGGCCAGGGATCTCCCCAGTACACCCAGCCGTCCGCGTCGTCGTAGCCGTAGATGACGTGCATGTGGCCACCACCGCTCGACCACTGGATCCGGGTCTCGACGGGCCGGTTGGCGTTGATCTCGCTCTGGACGGTCGAGTAGCGCAGCCAACCGTTGACGTACGAGCCGGGGTAGATCCCCGCCCAGCTCAGTCCGGTCTGGACGTTGCCGAGGGTGGCTTGCCAGTTGGGGCAGTCATAGCCCTGCTGGCGGTTGAAGGCTGCGTTGCAGAACTGGTTCTGGCTGTAGCCGCGACCGAACCAGGTGGCGATGGTGTTGCCGCTCGCCGCCCAGCACCAGTTGCTCTTCTGCTGGGCCTGCATGGTGATGTTCAGTCGCTTGTAGGAGAGGGCGGAGACCTCCTCACCGGCGGCGGACGCCGAGGTGGTGGCGGGTGCGACGGGCGCCGAGGTGGTGGCGGACGCCGAGGTGGCGGGGACGAGGAAGAGGGCGGCTGCGGCCAGTGCCGCGAGGTTCGACTTTCTTCTGCGCATCGCGTTCCTCCCGGGGCGGGGGGTGTGGGGATGTGGGGGGTGGAGGAGCGCGTCCGGACGCTGGTCAGGAGCATCTGCCGTTGTCCGGATCCGGTCAACACGCTTCAATGCGGGATGACATCGGACTGTGAACGGTGTGGCCCCGGTGTGAACGGACGCCCACGGCCCACCTGCCCGCCCGTCCCGCACGGGGCGACGGTCCGTGCTCCTGCCGTGAACGTTCACCGAGGAGTCCTCTCGTGAGCCACACCGAGGCCGATCTGGTACAGCTGCTGCACACCGGCCCCTTCCACCTGGCGCTGCGCACCGCGCTGGCCGTGCGCGGGCTGCCGCTCCAGCGGGTCCAGCACCATCTGGCGCACCGGGGCGTCAGGGTCGGGGTGACGAGCCTGAGCTACTGGCAGCAGGGCGCCCGGCGGCCACAGCGCCCCGAGTCGTTGAAGGCCGTCAGCGCCCTGGAGGAGGTCCTCCGGCTGCCGGTGAACTCGCTGCTCAGGCTCTTGACGGAGGACGCGACCCCCCGCCCCGGAGCGGAGCGCCCGGCAACCCGTTCGTACCGCTCGCTGGTGGAGGCCTCGGGTTCGGTCGAGGAGCTGCTCGCGGAGCTGGAGTCGCCGACGGACGGCGGGCTGCACACGGTGGGGCACCACGAGAGGGTGCGGATCGGGTCGGGGAGGGAGTTGTCGGGGCGTGAGTCCCAGCACGTGGTGCGGGCGCACCGGGACGGTGTCGACCGCTACCTCGCCATCCACCACGGGGATCCGGGCTGCGACCCCTCGCGGGTGGTGGTGCGGGCGGTGGAGAACTGTCGCACCGGGCGGGTCCGCTGGCACGCCGGTACGGGAGTGCTGGTCGCCGAGCTGCTCTTCGACGCGCGGCTACGGGCCGGGGACACGTACCTGTTCTCGTACGGCTTCGAGGACGGCACCGCCGGGCCGAGCGGGGAGTACCTGCGCGGGTTCAGCTTCGCGGGCGGGCAGTACGTGCTCCAGGTCCGCTTCGACGACGCGGCGCTTCCGGTGCGCTGCCGGAGGTTCGTCCAGCCTTCCGCGGGCGCGCCGCGCGGCGGCCGTGCGGAGCTGACCCTGAGCGGTCGGCACCGCACGGTGCACCTGGTGGAGCAGGGGATGCGTCCGGGGATCCTGGGGATCGACTGGGACTGGGCGTGAGCCTCCGGCTCAGGCCTGGGGGGCTTCCGGGCCGGCGACCAGCGTGCCGTTCTCGACCCGGATCGGGACCTCGGGCAGCGGGACGGTGGCCGGCCCCCGGAGCGCCTTGCCGGTGGTCACGTCGAAGCGACTGCCGTGGCAAGGGCAGTTGCCCTCGTTCTCCTCGACCTTGTCGAGGACACAGCCGGCGTGGGTGCACTGGGCGCTGAAGGCCTTGTACTGCCCCTGGGCCGGGCAGCTCACCACCAGTCGCTGCTCGCGGTAGAGCTTGGAACCGCCGACCGGCACCTCGTCCGGGGCTCCGAGGGGGACCGGCGCGGTCGGGGTGGGGACCTCGGCGTGGCCGAGCTTGGAGTCGGTGGAGCAGGCGGCCACGCCCAGCCCGGCGGCTCCGGCGAGAGCGGCGCCTTTCAGTACGGTGCGACGGCTGGACTGGCCGGACATGTGCGCTCCACGGTGAGGTGTAGGGGGACAAGACCCCTCAGGGGTGACCGAACCGACGATACCGGCGGGGTCCTCGGGGGCGTCGCCCGGGCCCTGGGGCGGGACGGGGCAGCCAGGGGAACAGGGCTCCGGGGTGGGGCAGGGCTCCGGGGTGGGGCCCTGCCGAGGGCGTCGTCCTGCCGGTGCTCCGGCTCCGTCTGCCGCTCCGTCCCGCCGGCCGTCAGGCCTTGCGGGTCCGGGCGCTCGTCGTCGTCTTGGCGGGGGTGGCGGGGGTCTTCTTGGCCGTGGCCTTCTTGGCCGCCGTCTTCCTTTCTGTCGTCTGCTCCGCGGCCTTGCTCTTGCCGCTCGCCCTCTTCGTCGCCGTGGTGTTCGCCGTGGCCTTCTTGGCCGCCGTCCTCTTCGTCCCGCGGGCTGCCGGGATCGTGCCCCCGGCGTCGCTGATCCGGTCGGCGCCGAGGACCTCGCGGAGGAACTTGCCGGTGTGGCTCGCCGGGACCGAGGCGACTTGCTCCGGCGTGCCCTCGGCGACCACCAGGCCACCGCCGCTGCCACCCTCCGGTCCCATGTCGATCACCCAGTCCGCGGTCTTGATGACATCGAGGTTGTGCTCGATGACGATCACCGAGTTGCCCTTGTCGACCAGGTTGGACAGAACCTTGATCAGCTTCGAGATGTCCTCGAAGTGGAGACCGGTGGTCGGCTCGTCCAGCACGTAGACGGTGCGCCCCGTGGAGCGCTTCTGGAGCTCGGAGGCGAGCTTCACCCGCTGGGCCTCGCCGCCGGAGAGGGTCGGCGCCGACTGGCCGAGGCGGACGTAACCGAGTCCGACCTCGTGGAGCGTGCGCAGGTGCCGGGCGATGGTCGGGACGGCCTCGAAGAAGTCGAGGGCCTCCTCGATCGGCATGTTGAGGACCTCGGCGATGGACTTGCCCTTGTAGTGGACCTCCAGGGTCTCCCGGTTGTAGCGGTCCCCGTGGCAGACCTCGCACGGCACGTAGACGTCCGGGAGGAAGTTCATCTCGATCTTGATCGTGCCGTCACCGGAGCAGTTCTCGCAGCGACCGCCCTTGACGTTGAAGGAGAAACGACCGGGCAGGTAGCCCCGGACCTTGGCCTCCATCGTCTCGGCGAAGAGCCGGCGGACGTGGTCGAAGACTCCGGTGTAGGTCGCCGGGTTCGACCGGGGCGTGCGACCGATCGGCGACTGGTCGACGTGCACGACCTTGTCGACGAGCTCGTCCCCGTCCACACGGGTGTGCCGTCCGGGCACCGACTTGGCGCCGTTCAGCTCGCGCGCCAGGTGGGTGTAGAGGATGTCGTTGACCAGGGTCGACTTGCCCGACCCGGAAACGCCGGTGACGGCGGTGAGGACGCCCAGGGGGAAGGAGACGTTGATGTCCCGCAGGTTGTTCTCGCGGGCACCGTGGACGGTGAGCCGGCGCTCGGGGTCCGTCGGGCGGCGGACGTCCGGGGCGTCGATCGACCGGCGGCCGGACAGGTACTGCCCGGTCATCGACTCCTCGTTCGCGAGGAGCTCCTTCAGGGAGCCGGAATGGACGACCTTGCCCCCGTGCTCGCCCGCACCGGGACCGATGTCGACGACCCAGTCGGCGACCTTGATGGTGTCCTCGTCGTGCTCGACGACGATCAGCGTGTTGCCCATGTCCCGGAGCCGCACCAGGGTCTCGATGAGCCGGTGGTTGTCGCGCTGGTGGAGACCGATGGACGGCTCGTCCAGGACGTAGAGCACGCCGACCAGGCCGGAACCGATCTGGGTGGCCAGCCGGATGCGCTGGGCCTCGCCGCCGGAGAGCGTGCCCGCCGCCCGGTTGAGCGAGAGGTAGTCGAGGCCGACGTCGACGAGGAAGCGCAGCCGCTCGTTGACCTCCTTGAGGACCCGCTCGGCGATCTTCTTGTCACGGGCGTTGAGCGTGAGGCGGGAGAGGAACTCGGCGCAGTCGCTGATCGACATCGCGGAGACCTCGGCGATGGACCGGTCCATGACCGTGACCGCGAGGACGATGGGCTTGAGTCGGGTGCCCTCGCAGGTCGGGCAGGGCACCTCCCGCATGTATCCCTCGAAGCGCTCGCGGCTGGAGTCGCTCTCGGCCTCGGAGTGGCGCCGCTTGACGAAGGAGACGGCCCCCTCGAAGGCCGGGGTGGTGTAGGCCCGCTCGCGCCCGTACCGATTGCGGTAGCGGACCTCGACCTGGGTCTTGTGGCCGTGCATCAGGGCCTTCTTGGCCCGCTGCGGCAGACCCGCATAAGGGATGTCCGTGCGGAAGCCGAGGGCCTGGGAGAGTCCGCCGATGAGCCGGCCGAAGTACTCCTTGGTGTGCCCGTGCGACCAGGGGTGGATGGCTCCCTCGTCGAGGGACTTCTCCTCGTCGGGGACGACCAGCTCCGGGTCGACCTCCATCCGGGTGCCGATGCCGGTGCAGTCGGGACAGGCGCCGAAGGGCGAGTTGAAGGAGAAGGAGCGCGGCTCCAATTCCTCGAAGGACAGGTCGTCGTACGGGCAGTAGAGGTGCTCCGAGTACATCCGCTCGCGCTCGGGGTCGTCCTCGGGAAGGTCGACGAAGTCGAGGACGACCATGCCTCCGGAGAGTCCCAGCGCGGTCTCGACGGAGTCGGTGAGCCGACGCTTGGCGCCGTCCTTGACGGTGAGGCGGTCGACGACCACCTCGATCGTGTGCTTCTCCTGCTTCTTGAGCGTCGGGGGCTCGCTCAGCTGCACGGTCACGCCGTCCACCCGGGCACGGCTGTAGCCCTTGGTCTGGAGGTCGGCGAAGAGGTCGACGAACTCGCCCTTCCGCTCGCGCACCAGCGGGGAGAGCACCTGGAAGCGGCTGCCCTCGGGGAGCTCCAGGACCTTGTCGACGATGGCCTGCGGCGACTGGCGGGAGATGGGGCGGCGGCACTCGGGACAGTGCGGCTTCCCGATGCGCGCGAAGAGCAGACGGAGGTAGTCGTAGACCTCCGTGATGGTGCCCACCGTGGAGCGCGGGTTGCGCGAGGTCGACTTCTGGTCGATGGAGACGGCGGGCGAGAGGCCCTCGATGAAGTCGACGTCCGGCTTGTCCATCTGGCCGAGGAACTGCCGGGCGTACGAGGAGAGCGACTCGACGTACCGGCGCTGCCCCTCGGCGAAGATCGTGTCGAACGCGAGGGAGGACTTGCCCGACCCCGAGAGCCCGGTGAAGACGATGAGGGAGTCACGCGGGAGGTCGAGCGAGACGTTCTTGAGGTTGTGCTCGCGAGCGCCACGGACGATGAGACGGTCGGCCACGCCGGTCCGCACCTTTCTTGAGAGAGCGGATGTGCCTGAGACACCCAACAACCAAGGATGCCGGATGCTTCCGTCGAGCCTATAGCACGCACATTCGATTTCCGGTCGCTCGCAGCCCGCTTCACCCGAACGAGTGGCGGCGCTAGGGTCGGCGCCATGATCGATCACGAACAGGACCTTGTTTCCGTGCGCGAGGCGACCGACCGTCTGCTGACCGCGGCCGCCTCCTGGGACAACGCGGCAGTGGCCGAGCCGTCACGGCTCCCCGGCTGGACCCGCGGTCATGTCCTCGCCCACCTGGCACGCAACGCCGACGCCCTGGTGAACGCCCTCCAGGGACGCCCCATGTATGCCGACGCCGCGACCCGCGACGCGGACATCGAGCACGGCTCCGCCCGTCCGCTGGACGTGCAGCTCGCCGACGTGCGCGAGACCGCCGAGCGCTTCCAGGCCGTCTGCGCCGAGCCCGCGGACTGGAGCCGCACGATCGAGCTCCGCAACGGGGTGACCGACAGCGCCTCCCGGCTCCCCTTCCGCCGCTGGGTGGAGGTCGCCCTGCACCACGTGGACCTGGGGGCCGGCTACGAGCTGGAGGACCTGCCGGAGGAATTCGTCCGACGGGAGATCGACTTCCTCACCGAACGGTTCACGGGCAACCCGACCGTGCCGCCCACCCGGGTCATCGCCACGGACGGCTCGGGCAGCTGGACCACCGGATCCACGGAGGGCGCCGAGGTGACCGTGAGCGGCACCGCCCCCGAACTCCTGGGCTGGCTCGCCGGCCGCCGGGAGGGCGCCGCGCTGAAGACCGAGGGCGGCCCCCTGCCGGAACTCCCGACGCTTTAGTCGACGGCCGGGTCCGGGGCCACTTCCCGGGGCTAGTCTGAGGCCATGACGTACAGCGGAGTGGTGAAGGTCGGCGGTCCGGCGGACGTGCACGAGCTGACGGACCTGATGATCTCGAAGGTCGCGGTCGGCCCGATGGACAACAACGCGTACCTGTTGCGCTGCCGGGCGACCGGCGAGCAACTGCTGATCGATGCGGCCAACGAGGCGGGGACGCTGCTCACGCTGATCGGTGACGACGGCATCGCCTCCGTCGTCACCACCCACCGGCACGGCGACCACTGGCAGGCACTCGCCGAGGTGGTCGCCGCGACCGGCGCCCGGACCTATGCGGGCGCGTACGACGCCGAAGGCATCCCCGTCGGGACCGACGAACTGGTCGAGGACGGCGACACGATCCGGGTGGGCCGGGTCGAACTGACCGCGCGCCGCCTGGTCGGGCACACGCCCGGCTCGATCGCCCTCGTCTACGACGACCCGCACGGCCACCCCCACGTCTTCACCGGGGACTGCCTCTTCCCCGGCGGGGTGGGCAATACCTGGCAGGACCCGGAGGCCTTCGCGAGCCTGCTCCACGACGTCGAGACGAAGCTCTTCGCGGTGCTGCCCGACGAGTCGTGGATCTACCCCGGCCACGGCAAGGACACCACCCTCGGCGACGAGCGGCCCCACCTCGCGGAGTGGCGCGAGCGCGGTTGGTGACGCCCGGCCACACCGCCCCCGAACGGTGCGCCCCGTCGGACGGTCGACCCCCTCCTGGCGTACAGGACGGTGACGACCGCCGCCCGAGCGACTCCGGACGGGCCGCGCGGCCGGCACGGGAAGCACGGGTGGCTGAGCACGACGACGGCCGACCGGTCGGGGCACCGGTCGGCCGTCGTCGTGTGCATCCGGGCCTCAGGCCTCGACGCTGTCCTTCTCGATGTCCTCGGGGGCGACCGGGGCCTCGGCCGCGGCGCGCTCCTGCTGCTTCTTGGAAGCGATCAGGCTGGTGATGGTGGTGACCACCAGAACGCCGCAGATGACCGCGAGCGAGAACGGGATCGAGATCTCCGGAACGTGCACCCCGGACTCGTGCAGGGCGTGCAGCACGAGCTTCACTCCGATGAAGCCGAGGATCACCGACAGGCCGTAGCTGAGGTGCACCAGCTTCTCGAGGAGGCCCCCGATCAGGAAGTACAGCTGTCGCAGGCCCATCAGGGCGAAGGCGTTGGCGGTGAAGACGATGTACGGGTCCTGGGTGAGCCCGAAGATGGCCGGGATGGAGTCGAGGGCGAACAGGATGTCGGTGGTGCCGATGGCGAGCATGACGACCATCAGCGGGGTCATCACCCGCTTGCCGTTGGCACGGATGAAGAGCTTGGTGCCGTGGTAGCGGTCGGCGACGCCGAACTTCCTCTCGGCGGTCTTGAGGAGGCGGTTCTCCTCGAACTCGCCCTCCTCCTCCCCGGAGCGCGCCTCCTGGATGAGCTTCCAAGCCGTGTAGATCAGGAACGCGCCGAACAGGTAGAAGACCCAGGAGAAGTTCGTGATGATCGCGGCACCGGCGGCGATGAAGACCGCACGGAGCACCAGGGCGATGAGCACGCCCACGAGCAGGACCCGCTGCTGGAGGTGGGAGGGGACCGAGAACTTCGCCATGATCAGCACGAAGACGAAGAGGTTGTCGACGCTGAGCGACTTCTCGGTGATGTACCCCGCGAAGAACTCGCCGGCCGCCTGACCGTTCCCGAACAGCAGCAGGCCGAGCCCGAAGAGCGCCGCCAGCACGATCCAGACGATCGTCCAGATGCCGGCTTCCTTGACCGACACCTCATGGGGTTTGCGCCCGATGAGGAAGTCGGCACCGATCAGGGCTCCCAGACCGAGAATGGTCAGGACCCACAGGGTCATTGATACGTCCACTGCGCCTCCGGCGTCGTACGGCTACTGATCAGCGTCGTCGCTGCCGGAGGTCTCTTCCACCCGAGCGGCGGGCCTGCCGCCGGGCCGACGCCCCGGGATCAGATCGATGCCGATCCGTCCGTATTGACGGGTACGTCGCGCATGGGGAGTACTCCCCTCCGCACCAAGGAGAGTACCCGAAAGACCAAGAGAAGGTAAAGAGAAGGGCAAAGAAGATCCAAAGCGCCTGTTCAGAGCGTTTTTGCTTGACGGGCAGCAACCGCCCTCGCAAGGGCTTGGCGGAGGATCCCGCTGCCGGGCGGGGGGAGCAGCGGCTCGTAGGACCAGGAGTGGCCGACCCATGGATCGGCCAGGTGGTCGTCGGGGACGGGGGTCAGGCGCAGCAGCGAACGCCACAGGGGATCGAGCAGCGGCCCGTACGCGGCGGCGTCCTCGCGGTCGGCGACCATCAGCAGGTGGACGCCGACCGCGGGCCCCTCGTCCGCGAGGTACCGCAGACGGGTGACCGCCCGCTCGTCGAAACCGTGCGGGAAGTCATGGACGATCAGCAGTTGGCGCGCCCTGTCCAGACCGGGCGGCAAGGCGTCGACGGCCCCTCCGCGCAGAGCCATCTGGAGCAGGTCGACGCGCTCGGTGAGCTGTTCCAGGAGAGCCGAGACGCCCGCCGCCCCCCGGGCGGGAGGAGCTGCGGCCCCGGTCTCCACGAGGGGTGCGAGGGCCTCGGCGCCCGCCCCCGCCGGATCCATGACGTGGAGCGTGAATCCGCCCGCCGGGTGGGCTGCGAGGAGCCTGGCGGCATGGGCGACCGCGCTCTCCAGCGCGAGCCGCCGCAACTCGGCTTCGTCGAGGAAACCGGCGGCCGTGGACCGGCTCCGGCCGGAGTCCACCCAGAGCCCCCGCTCCAGCGGCAACCGGACGAGCAGGGGGATCCGGAGGCCGGGGCGTTCGGGAAGGTGCAGGTCGCCGAGGCGGATGGCCATCGGCTCCCCGGCGGGTGGCTGAGGGGCGTGCCAGACCGGGTTGTCCCAACGGGCGTACGCGACGGGCAGCGCCGGTTCGACGACCTCGACCTCGGCCGCGAGCTGGTCCAGGTCCCGGTCGAGGACCTCCTTGGCCCGCTCCACCAGTTCGTCGCGCCGGGCGCGCGCGGTGGCCCGTGCGGCGTCGTTCGAGCCCCCGCCGCGGGCGCGGTAGTCGGTGAGCGTCTCGTCGAGCTCTCGGTCGAGCCGGGAATCCGCGAAGTCACAGGCGCTTCGATAGGCGGCTGCGGCACGGGCCAGGTCCTCGAACATCCCCCACACCTGGTTGTAGAGGCGCTCGTCCATGGACCAGCCCGAGGCGTCCCCGGCGACCGGCACCGGCGGGGTGGGGTGCGGTTCCGGGGCAGAGGGAGGAGCGGAGGGGGAGGCCGGGCCGGGGGTCGTCCGGAGGGGATGCGCATAGTCGATCCGACCGCCGGACGCCGGCGCCGCCCCCGAGGGGGGCGGGGGCACCGGGCCCGCGGTCGCCCTGTCCTGCGCGGGGGGCACCGGGCCCGCGGTCGCCAGGATCGACGCGGCCGGGCCCACGGGGTTCTCCAGGCCCTGGTCGCCGAGGAGCGCGGCGAGCCCGCCCTCGTACCCCTGCCCCATGGCGCGGACCTTCCAGGCTCCCTGCCGGCGGTACAGCTCCAGGGCGATGACGGCGGACTCCCCGTCCAGGCCGGTGATGGTGTAGCGGGCGATCTCGGTGCCGTCCCGGCCGGTGACGGCGACGAACGGAGCGGAGAGGGTGCCGAAGCCGGTGGCGTCACCGAGCAGGGCGAGGAAGATCGAGACGCGGTGGACGGCCCCGGGGACCGCGTCCAGGTCGACGGCGAGGCGCTGCTCGGCCGAGGCCGTTCCGGGGACGTCGACACCGGGGAGGGAGGGCGAGCCGGGATGGGCGACCCGCTCGACGCCCGTGACCGTGCCCCGCTCATCGCCGAGGGTGGCCCCGGCGAGGACCGGGAGGGCGACCGACACCCTGATCTCCAGGCGGGTGTCGGGCAGGGGGTGGTTCTGCCCCCGGACCAGCTCGGCCGTCATCGACTCTGTCCCCTCGGTGCTTCTTGGCGCGGATCATGCGGGCAGCTCCCGGAGGGCTGGTGCCTCCGGGAGCTGCGGGTGTGCGGTGTCGGCGTGCGTCTACAGGTGCGGGAGGATCGCGGGCATCAGGTCCTGGAAGGTGCGGCCGTTGGCCGGGGTTCCCAGGGCGGTCATCTGCCAGCCCGAGCCGGCCCGGTGGACCTTCGCCATGATCTGCGCGGTGAAGTTGCCGCCGCCGTTGAGGGTGTAGCGCGCGAGCTCCTGCCCGTTCGTCTCGTCGACGAGGCGGCAGAAGGCGTTCTGCACCTCCTGGAAGGTCTGGCCGGTGAAGGAGTTCACCGTGAAGACGATCTGGTCGATGTGGACCGGGACCCGCTGCAGGTCCACCAGGATCGCTTCGTCGTCGCCGCCCTGGCCGACGCCGCCGACGAGGTTGTCCCCGGTGTGCTTGACCGAGCCGTCGTCACTGACGAGGTGGCGGAAGAAGACGACGTCGACCGGCTGCTTCTCGGCGAAGAGGACGGCCGAGGCGTCCAGGTCGATCTCCCGTGTGCGTGAGCCGAAGAGACCGCGGCGCGGCGCCGCCTGCCAGCCGAGGCCCATCCGCACCTGGCTGAGGCTGCCCCCGTCCTTCTTCTCCAGGCTGATGGCCTGACCCTTGGTCATGTTGACCGACACGCGTTTGCCCCTCTCGTTAGCGTTCCCCGCGCCCGCCGTTCCGGTGCGTGCGGTTGTCAGGCACCTTACGCAGGGGCACTGACGACACGGAGGGGCAGTCCGGATTTGTGTCGTTCTTGCAACACACCGGACCGTCCGTCCGCTCTCGTCCGGTCAGGCGAGTCCCGCTTCCTTCATCTGCCGCAACTCCTTCTTCAGCTCCCCCACTTCGTCACGGAGCCGGGCCGCCACCTCGAACTGCAGCTCGGCCGCAGCCGCACGCATCCGGTCGGTCATCTCCTCGATGATCGAGGCGAGTTCGGCGGCCGGGCGGTCACCGAGCTCGACCGTGGAACCGGCCTTGCCGCCCTTGGCCCGGGGTCCGTGGGTGGCGAGCGAGGGCACGGGGGCCTTTGCGGCCTTGCCCTCCTTCGCCTGCCGGTAACCGCTGCCGAGGAGTTCCTCGGTGTCGATCTCCTCGCGCGCAAGGGTCGCCACGATGTCGTTGATCTTCTTGCGGAGCGGCTGCGGGTCGATGCCGCGCTCGGTGTTGTAGGCGATCTGCTTCTCGCGGCGCCGGTTCGTCTCGTCGATGGCCTGTTCCATGGCCGGGGTGATCCGGTCCGCGTACATGTGGACCTGCCCCGAGACGTTCCGGGCGGCGCGGCCGATCGTCTGGATGAGGGAGGTCCCGGAGCGCAGGAAGCCCTGCTTGTCGGCGTCGAGGATGGCGACGAGGGACACCTCGGGCAGGTCGAGACCCTCCCGGAGGAGGTTGATGCCGACGAGGACGTCGTACTCGCCGGCGCGCAGCTCGCGCAGCAATTCGATGCGCCGCAGCGTGTCGACGTCGCTGTGCAGGTAACGCACCTGGATGCCGAGCTCCAGGAAGTAGTCGGTGAGGTCCTCCGCCATCTTCTTGGTGAGGGTGGTGACGAGGACCCGCTCGTCGCGCTCGGTGCGCAGCCGGATCTCGTGCACCAGGTCGTCGATCTGGCCTTCGGTGGGCTTGACGACGACTTCGGGGTCGACGAGGCCGGTGGGGCGGATGATCTGCTCGACGAAGCCGTCGCCGCGCGAGAGCTCGTACGTCCCGGGGGTCGCGGAGAGGTAGACGGTCTGACCGATGCGCTCCTGGAACTCCTCCCACTTCAACGGGCGGTTGTCGAGGGCGGACGGAAGGCGGAAGCCGTGGTCGACCAGGGTCCGCTTGCGGGAGGCGTCGCCCTCGTACATGGCGCCGATCTGCGGCACGGTGACGTGCGACTCGTCGATGACGAGGAGGAAGTCCTCGGGGAAGTAGTCGAGGAGGGTGTTGGGCGCGGAACCGGGCTCCCGCCCGTCGAAGTGCATCGAGTAGTTCTCGATGCCGGAGCAGGAACCGATCTGCCGCATCATCTCGACGTCGTAGGTGGTGCGCATGCGCAGGCGCTGGGACTCCAGGTGCTTTCCCTGCTTGTCCAGCTCGGCGAGGCGGCCCTCCAGCTCGCGCTCGATGTCGTTGATCGCGCGCTCCATGCGCTCGGGGCCGGCGACGTAGTGGCTGGCGGGGAAGACGTACAGCTCGCGGTCCTCGCTGATGACCTCGCCGGTGAGCGGGTGGAGGGTGGAGAGGGCCTCGATCTCGTCGCCGAACATCTCGATGCGGACGGCGAGCTCCTCGTAGACCGGGAAGATCTCGATGGTGTCGCCTCGCACCCGGAAGGTGCCGCGGGTGAAGGCCAGGTCGTTCCGGGCGTACTGGATGTCGACGAAACGGCGCAGCAGCTGGTCGCGGTCGATCTCCTCGCCGACCTTGAGCGGGACCATCCGGTCGACGTACTCCTGGGGCGTGCCAAGGCCGTAGATGCAGGAGACGGAGGCGACGACGACGACGTCCCTGCGGGTGAGCAGCGAGTTCGTTGCGGAGTGTCGGAGCCGCTCCACCTCCTCGTTGATGGAGGAGTCCTTCTCGATGTAGGTGTCCGACTGCGGAACGTACGCCTCGGGTTGGTAGTAGTCGTAGTACGAGACGAAGTATTCGACGGCGTTGTGGGGCAGGAGCTCGCGGAACTCGTTCGCCAACTGGGCGGCCAGCGTCTTGTTCGGCGCCATCACCAGGGTGGGGCGCTGGAGCTTCTCGATCATCCACGCGGTGGTCGCGGACTTGCCGGTGCCGGTGGCGCCGAGGAGCACGACGTCCTTCTCGCCTGCGCGGATGCGCCGCTCCAGGTCGGCGATGGCGGTCGGCTGGTCGCCGCTGGGCTGGTACTCGCTGACGACCTCGAAGGGCGCCACCGAACGTTCGATCTTGGAAACGGGCCGCATGCAACCACCGTACGACCCCACACTGACACTCGGGTGGTGATCCGCGCCTGCTCCTGCCCCGGGCTCCCCTCACCAGTCCTGCGAACGGTGCCCGCCCCGGGGGCCGCTCCGGCGGGCGGCGCGACGGGCGGGGCGGGCCGTCCAGTTGGCGGGCTCCCCGTAGGACGGCACGTGGCCGGAGGCGGGCACGCCGGGGCGGTGCACGCTCCGGACGGCGGGCCGCTGCCAGTCGGGGTCGCCCATCACGAGCAGCGGGTCGAACATGACGACGACGGCGGCCAGGATCAGGAAGACCGCAGGACCGATCAGCATGGGCAGGAGCAGCGAGGTGGCGGTGTCGCCGGTTCCCGCACGGGCCCCGGCACCGTGCAGGTGGACGCTGACGGCGGCCATCGCGGTGTAGTGCATGCCGCTCACGGCGACGCCCATCACCAGGCTCGCGCCGAGGCTGGTGAGGAATCCGTGCACCGAGACGGCCGCCCAGAGGGCGGCGGTGGCGGCCACGACGGCGATGACCACGGAGAGGACGACGGTGAGCGTGTCGTACTCGATGCGGCCCTGGAGGCGCACGCCGGCCATGCCGAGGTAGTGCATCGTGGCGACGCCGAGGCCCGTGATGGTGCCGCCGGTGACCAGCGTGAGGGCGGTCGCCCCGCGGTATCCGACGATGAAGATGCCGACGCCCACCATGAGCACGGCGACGCCCAGGCTGGCGAAGGTGAGGGGGCGGTCGTAGCTGACGGGCGCCTGTTGGACGGAGAAGCCCATCATGGCGATGAAGTGCATCGTCCAGATGCCGGTGCCGATCGAGGTCGCGCCGAGGGCCAGCCAGCCCGCCTTGAAGGTGTCGTGGTGGCGGAGCGATCTGGTGGTGCACCGCAGGCCGAGGGCGCTGCCGAGACAGGCCATGAGAAAGGCGGCCACCGGCGTGACGAGCCCGTAGCTGAATCCGTCGACCGTGCCCTGCATGAGCCCCTGTCCTCCACCCCTGGTGCAGCATTGTCCGAAAACAGTCGGTACCGCTGGGTAGTACTACCGGGCCGAGGGTATGGCGCGGCAGGGGTCCCCCGCCCATGTGACCGGGGAATTTCCGCGCGTGAGACCGGAGCGATACCGCTCCGTGATCTCGCCGGGGTCCCCGGAGCGGTTCGACGCCGGAAGCCCCGGACCGGTTCCGGGACGGTGGGCGGGGCTCCGGGTCCGTCGGTGGCGGACCGTACCGTGGAGGCATGGACATCGAGGTGGAGACGGGACCGGTCGGCCCGGAGCGAGCGGCCCCGACGGAGTGGGCGGTCGTGGAGAGCCCCATCGGGCCGCTCTTCCTCGCGGCGACCGAACGGGGCCTCGTGCGGGTCGAGTTCCACGCCACCGCGGAACGTCGGGAGCGGATGCTCGACCGGTTGGCGGGGCAGTTCGGCGTCGGCGCGGTGGAGCGTGCCGCGGGGCGGCTCGCGGAGCCGGTGCGTCAGCTCGACCGGTACTTCGCGGGCGGGTTGCGGGCCTTCGACCTGCCGCTGGACTGGAGCCTGACGACCGGATTCAACCGACAGGTGTTGCGGGAACTGGCAAGGACGGTTCCGTACGGCACGGTCGTCGGGTACGGCGAGCTGGCGGGGCGCGTGGGGCAGCCCGGTGCGGCACAGGCGGTCGGGGCGGCGATGGGCGCCAATCCCCTGCCGCTGGTGGTCCCGTGCCATCGGGTGGTGGAGAGCGGCGGCGGTCTCGGGGGGTTCGGGGGTGGGCTGGAGACGAAGCGGCAGCTCCTCGCGCTCGAAGGGGTGCTTCCCGCACCGCTGTTCTGAGCACGGCGCGCCATGGCGAGGACCCGGTTCCGGGCGGCGACGGCCGTCCGCCGGGCACCTCCTCGCAGGGAGCCGCCGGTGGTACGGACGGGGAGGCCGTCGGGTCGCGGAGGGGCGTTCCCATCGAGAAGGGCCGATGGCACACTCAGGTAAGTGACCCAGACCCCTAGCACCCCTGACGCAGTCGCGTCCGGCGCGCCCCCCGCGCCCGCCCCGCCCATCAGTCCTTCCGCGCTGCCGTCGCTTCGCCGGCGCGTACGGGCGGTGCTGATCGTCACCCAGATCCTGGGAGGACTCGGCACCGCGATCGGCTTCGCCCTCGCCGCCGTCCTGGCGCGGGACGTGAGCGGCACCGAGGCGCTGTCCGGCCTGGCGTCGACGGCATCGGTGACCGGCACCGCCCTGCTCGCCATGCCCCTCGCCGCCATGATGGCGTCGCGGGGGCGCCGCGCGGGTCTCGTCCTGGCCTATGCCATAGGAGCACTCGGCGCCTGCGTGGTGGTGCTCGGGGCGGTCATGGGGAACTTCCCGCTGCTGCTCATCGGACTCGTCGGCTTCGGCGCCGGGTCCTCGGCCAACCTGGCGGCCCGCTTCGCCGCCGCCGACCTCGCCGAACCGGACCACAGGGCCCGGGCCATCTCCACCGTCGTGTGGGCGACCACCGTCGGCGCGGTGCTCGGCCCGAACGTCGCCGCACCCGCTGGAAAGAGCGTCTCGGGCCTCGGCATACCGGCCACGGCGGGACCGTTCGTCTGGGCCGCCGGCGTCTTCGTGGTCGCGGCGGTCGTGGTGGCCCTGCTGCTGCGCCCCGACCCGTTGCTGACCGCCAGGGCGCTGCACGACGCCGGGTCGGACGGGGTGCCGGAGGGGCGTTCCCTACGGGCCGGGATGCAGGCGGTCCGCGCGTCGTCGAGGGCCCGGCTCGCCCTGGTCACCATCGCGGGCTCGCACACGGCCATGGTGTCGATCATGTCGATGACGCCGGTGGCGCTCACCCACCACGGCGCGGACATCCAACTGATCGGATTCGTGCTCAGCGGGCACATCGCGGGGATGTACGCCTTCTCGCCACTGATGGGTTGGCTGTCCGACCGACTGGGCCGACTGTCGGTCATCGGGCTCGCGGTCGGGCTCATCGGCGCCGCGGCGTTCGTGGCGGGCACCGCGGGGCCGAGCCACGGGCGGACCGCCCTGGGCCTCTTCCTGCTCGGCCTGGGCTGGTCGGCGGGGCTGGTGTCCGGCTCGGCACTGCTCACCGACTCGGTGCCGCAGGCCGCACGGGCCGCCGTGCAGGGACTCTCCGACTTCGTGATGAACACCGCCGCCGGGGTCGGTGGCCTGGCGGCGGGCCTGATCGTCTCGCAGGCGGGCTACGGCCCCCTGAACGCGATCGCCGCGTGCCTGTTGCTGCCGATGGCCGCGCTCGCCCTGCGGGGGGCCCTCCGGAAGGCATGACCCTCCGGGCGCCCCGTCCCCGGTGGGAGCCGTGCCGACGGCTCGCGCGAAGCCCCGCCGCTCCGGCCCGAAGCCCCGAGCCCCGCCCGCCGGGCTTCAGAGGCTGATGTGGTACGCCTTGCGCAGGGTCTCGTGCACGGTCCAGGTGGTTCGGTCACCCTCCCGCAGCACACAGGCGTCACCGGGGCCGATCTCCAGCGTGTCACCGCCCTCGACGACGACGGTCGCCCGGCCGGACACCACCACGAAGAGCTCGTTGGCCTCGGTGTCGGTGACCACCCCGGGGGTGATCTGCCAGATGCCGCGCACCTGCTTGCCGTCGGACGACTCCCACAGCACCTTGCCCGTCACCTCGGGGGTCCCGGAGACGATCTGGGCGGGGTCGAGGGGCTCGGCTTCGAGCTCCGCATCGGGAATGTGCACGGCGAAGGAGGGCGGCTCATGAGTCGTCATGGGCGGTGACTGTAGCGGGAGCCGATAGGCGTCCCGCTATCGGGACCGGATGGAATATCTCCTTCCACTTTGCCTCTCACCAGCGACGACATCCGGATCCGAGAGACCGACGAAATCCGCACCGGCCCTGCGACGCGGCATCCCGGGGGTGTCGCGGCCGCTGCTTGCCCGTGCACGCCCTCCCGTCACGGATTCCGTAGGCACCCGCTGCCGTGGCAGGAGATCGCCAACGAGGTTTGCGGGCCCGGTGGGCGCGCCAAGGAATGGAGCATGTCCACACAGGTGTCCGAAGAGGTGCGGGAGGCTCTCCACGAGGGCCGGCCCGTCGTCGCGCTGGAATCGACGCTCATCGCCCACGGCCTGCCGCGCCCGCGCAACCTCGCCGTGGCCTCGGAGCTGGAGGAGGCGGTACGGGCCGGGGGTGCCGTCCCGGCCACGATCGCAGTGATCGACGGCACGGCCCGGATCGGCCTGGACGGCGCGGCCCTGCACCGGATCGCCGCGGACCCGTCGGTACGGAAACTGGGCCACCGCGATCTGGCGCCCGCCTTGGCGACCGGCGCGACAGGGGCGACGACGGTCTCGGCCACGGCCGCACTCGCGGACGCGGCGGGCATACGGGTGTTCGCGACCGGTGGACTCGGCGGGGTGCACCGCGCCTGGAGCGAGACGCAGGACGAGTCCGCCGATCTGCAGCTGCTCGCCCGGGTCGGGATCACCGTGGTGTGCGCCGGGGTGAAGTCGATCCTCGACGTTCCCGCGACGCTCCAGCGGCTGGAGACCCTGGGGGTGACGGTCGTCGGTTACGGCACGACACACTTCCCCGGCTTCTACCTCTCCTCCTCGGGCGAACCCGTCGACTGGACCGTGCGGAGCGTCGAGGAGGTGGCAGCGGTGATGCGGGCTCAGGACCGGCTGGACGGGCCCGGGGCAGCGCTCGTCGTCGCCAACCCGGTCCCCCCGGAGGAGCAGTTGGACCCCGGGCTGCACGACCGGGTGCTGGCACGGGGCCTCGCGGCGGCGAAGGAGAAGGGGATCGTCGGGCAGGCCGTGACCCCGTTCCTCCTCGCATACCTGATGGTCCACACGGAAGGGGCGTCCCTGGAGGCCAACCTCGCGGCGGTGCGGGGCAACGTGCGCCTGGCGGCGCACATCGCGGGCGCCTACGCAGCGGGGAAGCCGGGTGCAGGCGCACGATGAGTCGCGCGCCCAAGCCGCCCGGGCGAGCGCTGCTCGTCATCGGGGACGTGGTCACCGACGTCGTCGCCCGACACGGGGCGCCGCTCGCTCCCGCCACGGACACCGCGGCGGAGATCCGGACCCTCCCGGGTGGGGCCGGGGCGAACGCGGCGTGCTGGGCGGCTCGTTCCGGCTGTGACGAGGTGCGGTTGCTCGGCCGGGTGGGGACGGACGCGGTCGATTGGCACGAGCGGTCGCTGCGGAGGGCGGGCGTACGCCCCCTGCTCGTCCCGGATGCGGAGGCCGCAACGGCCACCGTGATCGCGCTCGTGGACGCCTCGGCGGAACGCACCTTCCTGACCGACAGCGGCGCCGCGCTGCGCCTCTCCCCCACCGACTGGTCCACGGAACTGCTCGGCGGTGTGGCCCGGCTGCACCTCTCGGGGTACTTGTTCTTCGCCGCGCAAAGCCGGGAAGCGGCCAACTGCGCACTGCGCGACGCCCGGAACGCGGGGGTCCCGGTGAGCGTGGATCCCGCCTCGGCGGGGTTTCTGGCAGGACTGGGCGCGGACCGGTTCCTCGCGGCGACGGAAGGCGCCGAGACGCTGCTGCCCAACGCCGACGAGGCGAAGGCTCTGACCGGGTGTGGAGAGCCGGAGTCGGCGGCGAGGGCATTGAGCCGGCTCTTTCCCCTGGTCGTGGTCACCCTCGGGGCGGCGGGCGCCCTGGTCGCCGAGGGGGGTGCGATCACCGCGAGGGTAACGGCGCCCCCGGCCATGCCAGTGGACTCGACGGGTGCGGGCGACGCCTTCACCGGGGCGTTCCTGGCAGCGCGGCTCGCGGGCGCGGATCCGGTGCGGTCCGCCGAGGCGGGCTGTCGCGCGGGCGCGAAGGCGGTCACCCGCATGGGCGGCAGACCCCCGGTCCCGTCCGACCGTGCGCGCGAAGGACGGGCACGCGGGCGCGGGAGCCGGAGGGGCGAGCCTGTGGAGGAGCGGGAGACCTGACCGCCGGGGCAATGGCACCACGAGCGGTCGGCCGATGCAGCAGTCCGGGCGTGACGGGCCGAGGACCGTGGTCGCTACCGCCGGATTCCCGTCCAGGCCGGATGCCGAGGGTCGTCGGCGCGCACCACGACGTCCGCCGCCTCGCCCGGACCGACCTCCTCCTCGTACCGGGCGAAGGCCGGCAGGGTCCAGGACTCCTCGGTGCGCCGGGCGAGGGCGGCCGGAGAAAGCCGCAGGTGCACCGTGAGGTCGAAGGGAAACCAGTGGCCGAGCAGGAAAGCTCCGTGCAGCACCAGGACCCCGCGGGGCGGCAGCGTGACGTACGGACTGCGGGTCGCCCGGTCCGTGACCGGGTCCCACAGGTCGGGCAGCACCCGACCGTTGCCCCCTGCTTCCAGAGGGCCGAAGACCTCCCGCCACAGGGCTCCGACGTCGGTCCACCCGCTGTAGTACGCGTCGGGGTCGTGCTTCCCGTACTCGAAGCGGAGGGAAGCGGGGCGCAGGAACCCGTCCGTCCCCACCAGGTGGACGGAGCGCCCGCGCGTGCGCAGTTCCTTGGCGAGGAGCTCGGCGAGCTCGCCTCCGAGCGCGGCGGGCGGCCCGTCGATGCCCACCTTGAGCCACCCGTCGCCCACCGGCGCTGCGGGCGCGTCGAGGTGACGGGCGAGTTCCTCCGCCAACCGGTCCCACGTGATCGCCTGGTATCGCATGCCCCTCATCCTGCCCCCGTTCCCCTCCCTGGTGTGCACCGGGCGGAGCGGCGGCACTACGGTGGCCGAGCCCGACCGACACCCGGTCAGCACTCAGGAGGGGGCCGTTCAGATGACTCGAAACCAGGAAGCGCTGCCGTACGAAACGACCGGGGCCGCATCGCCCTTCGGTCTCGGACTGCACCATGTGCAGCTCGCTCTGCCTCCCGGCGATGAGGAGGTGTGCCGCCGGTTCTACGTGGACGTCCTGGGCATGACCGAGATCCAGAAGCCTCCGGTGCTCGCCGCACGCGGCGGCCTGTGGGTGCGCGCGGACTCCCTGGAGATCCACCTGGGCGTCGAGGAGGACTTCCGCCCCTCCCGCAAGGGCCATCCCGGCATCCTGGTCGCCGACATCGACGGCCTGGCCGAGCGGCTGACCGCGCTGGGCGTCGAGGTGACGTGGGACGACAACTTCCCGGGGCACCGGCGCTTCTACGTCGCCGACTGCCATGAGAACAGGCTTGAGTTCCTCTGCCCCGAGAAGTGACGACCAGTGGGGACGGGGGCCGCCCCGTCACCACCGGTCGCGGTTCGGCCGTCGCCGGACCGAGCACCACCACGCGCACAGGGGCTGCTGCCACCGGCGCGGATGGGGCCGGCGTCGACGGGCGCCGGCGACCCGTTCCCACAGCGGGGTGCGCACCCGCTCAGTCGCGCACGAGGGCCGGGGCAGCGTCCTCGGCCCCGGTGCGCACCGACCGTTCGAGCACGGCACGGCCCGATGCGAGCGCCTCGGTGAGCGTCAGCTCCCCGCCGGCCAGGGCCCGGCACACCGCCGCATCGGTCCGCAGCCGCGCATCGGGGGCGTCCGTCCGCCCGTCCCCGTAGGACACGCTCCCGTCCCCTTCGAGCCGTACGTGGAACTCGCCCTCGTCCAGGGTCACCTGGTAAAGGCCTGCACCCAGTTCGGCGAGCGCCCCGAGGAGTGGAATCGCGTACCAGTGGGCGCGAACCGCGTCAGTGGGCCGCGGCTCCCCGAGGTCGGGCGCACCCCAGGCGGCGAGGGCGCGCAGGACGGGCAGCAGGTCCCTGCCGCGCGGAGTGAGTTCGTACACGTACGCCGAGGCGGGCGGGGGCAATCGACGGCGGGTGACGAGCTCGGCACCCTCCATGTCCTTGAGGCGACCGGCGAGCATGTCGGTGCTGACGCCGGGCAGATCGGCATGGAGGTCGGTGTAGCGGCGCGGTCCGGCGAGCAGTTCGCGGACGACGAGCAGGGTCCAGCGGTCACCGACGAGGTCGAGGGCGCGCGCGGCGGCGCAGTGCTGGTCGTAACTGCGGCGGCGTGGCTGACGTGGCATGCGACGCAGTCTAGACAGATTGTTGGACTTTCCAAGCTAGAACTTGGTAAAACCAAGCAACACTGATTCCGGGGACCTGGGGAGGTCGGGCATGGAGTTCCGGCAGTCGAGCAAACTGAGTGAAGTCTGTTACGAGATTCGCGGCCCGGTCATCGAGCACGCCAATGCACTGGAGGAAGCAGGGCACAGCGTCCTGCGCCTGAACACCGGCAACCCCGCCCTCTTCGGCTTCGAAGCGCCGGAGGAGATCGTCCAGGACATGATCCGGATGCTCCCCAAGGCCCACGGGTACACCGACTCCCGCGGCATCCTCTCCGCCCGCCGCGCCGTGGCCCAGCGCTACCAGTCCATGGGACTGCCCGAGGTCGACGTCGACGACGTCTTCCTCGGCAACGGCGTCTCCGAACTCGTGTCGATGGCCGTCCAGGCCCTCTTGGAGGACGGCGACGAAGTCCTGATCCCGGCGCCGGACTTCCCGCTGTGGACAGCCGCCACCACCCTCGCCGGCGGGAAGGCCGTGCACTACCTCTGCGACGAAGCGGCCGACTGGTATCCGGACCTCGACGACATGGCGTCGAAGATCACCGATCGGACCCGCGCCGTCGTCATCATCAACCCCAACAATCCCACCGGCGCGGTCTACCCGAAGGAGATCGTCGAGGGCATCCTCGACCTCGCCCGCCGCCACCACCTCATGGTCTTCGCCGACGAGATCTACGACCAGATCGTGTACGACGAGGCCGTCCACTATCCCGCCGCCTCCCTCGCCACCGACCTGGTGGTGCTCACCTTCGGCGGGCTCTCCAAGACCTACCGCGTCGCGGGCTTCCGCTCCGGCTGGCTGGTCGTCACCGGGCCCAAGCAGCACGCCAAGAACTATCTGGAGGGCCTGACCATGCTGGCCTCCATGCGGCTCTGCCCCAACGCCCCCGCCCAGTACGCCATCCAGGCCGCTCTCGGCGGCCGACAGTCGATCCACGAACTGTGCGCCCCCGGCGGCCGACTCCGCGAGCAGCGCGATCGGGCCTGGGAGAAGCTCAACGAGATCCCGGGCGTCTCCTGCGTGAAGCCCAAGGGGGCCCTCTACGCCTTCCCCCGCATCGACCCCGCCGTACACAAGATCCACGACGACGAGAAGTTCGTCCTCGACCTGCTCCTGCGCGAGAAGATCCAGGTCGTGCAGGGCACCGGTTTCAACTGGCCGCGTCCGGACCACTTCCGCATCCTGACCCTGCCGTACGCCGACGACCTCGACGCCGCCATCAGCCGCATCGGCCGGTTCCTGAGCGGGTACCGACAGTGACGTCCGACCCTCCCGGCTGCCATGATCTACGGGTCGGGAGTCGAAGGAAGCAGAAGGGCGGCCGACCATGGACGCGAGGCCGACGGCAGTGGCGGAAACCCCGTTGGGCGCCGCCTCCGCGCACCGCTCCCGGGCCCGCACCGCCCGGTGCACGGGCAGTCCCGCACGCACCGGACGGCTCCGGCAGCAGCGGACCTCCCGGCACACCACCGCTGCCGCACCCGACGTCCGCTGAGCGGGGAGAGCAGCCGTGGACCTCGTCGCCCCCGTCGTCGTGGAGCCGCTCCGGCGCCGGCGCTGCTCCGAGTGCCACCGGGGGCCGCTGGAGCGGATGATCGTCGAGTTCAACGCGCCGCTCTGTCTGGACTGTGCGGACCTCGGCCATCTGGTCTTCCTGCGCCGGGGCGACACGGCGCTCACCCGCCGGGCCCGCGAGGCCAGCACGCTCTGGGCCGTGGTCGTACGACACAACAGGCGCCGCACCCGGTACGAACGTCAGGGCCTCCTCGTCGAGGAGGCGGCCCTCGCCGAGGCGGAGCGGGCCTGCCTCGCGGACGCCGGGGCACGGGCTGCACGACGTGCCCGCGACGCCGAGCGGCGTGCGGCCCTGGACGCCGAGGTCACCGCAAGCCTGCAGCAGGAGATCCTGCGGCTCTTCCCGTCCTGTCCGGTGGACCGGGCCACGGAGATCGCCCTGCACGCCTCGGCGAAGGGCAGCGGACGAGTGGGACGCACGGCCGCGGGTCGCTCGCTCGACCGCGGTGCGGTCACCGCCGCGGTGCGGGCTTCCGTACGACACGTCGACACCCCGTACGACTCCCTGCTGATGCTCGGGGTGCCCCGGCACCAGGCCCGGACGAGGGTCGCGCCCGCCATCGAGGCGGTGCTCCGGGCCTGGCGTCTGAACGGCGGTTCCGCGGAGGTCCGGGAACGGGGCTGACCGCTCGGGCGTCAGCCCTCCTCGACCGGACCGTGCACGGAACACCCCTCGTGCCCTCCGCCGAGGACGCGACGTCAGACCCCGGTCCGAAGAGCCGGGTCTCAGGCCTGGTCGCCGGTGCGGCGCCCCCGGCGGTACAGCAGGGCACCGCCGAGGAGCAGTGCGGCACTTGCGGAAGCGGCGTAGCCCATGGCGTCCGAGCCCGTCGAAGCCAGCGAGACCGTGCTCGTCTCGCCCTGCGGAACGGGGGCAGGGGCGGGGGCGGGGGGCGCCGTCTCCGCGTGGGGCATCGGCACGTTCCGCACCGGGGTCTGCGGGCGCGGCGTCGGCACCTCGACCGGCTGCTCGGTCTCGACGGGGCCGTTGACCGAGGTGTTGCCGAAGACCGGGTTGGCGATGCCGACGACGTTGACCGAGTTGCCGCTGACGTTGACGGGGAGATCGACGGGCAACTGGATCCCGTTCCCGGAGAGCACACCGGGGGAACCCTCGGTACGCCCCTCGGCGCTGGAGCCACCGCCGTTGGAGGAGCCGCCCGTCGTGGAGCCTCCCCCGTGGGAGCCACCGGCTTGTTCCCCACCGCGCGGAGTGCCGGGCTCGTCCTTGTGGGAGCCGGCGCCGCTGTCGTCCGATCCGTAGCCCTCGGGCTCCGCGGAGCGGTTGGCGCAGCTGTTGCCGGCAGCCGGGTTGAGCAGTCCGACGACGTTGACCGTGTTGCCGCAGGCGTTGACCGGCACGTGCACCGGCAACTGGATCGTGTTGCCGGAACCGACTCCCGGCGATCCGACCGCGGCGCCCTGGGCACCCGCGTCGGCATGCGCGGCGCCCGCCGAGAGGGCGAGCGTTCCACCCGTGACCAACAGTGCGGCCAGACCGCTTCGGCGAATCTGCCTCATGGCTTCCTGCCTTCCGGAGGTGTGCACGGGCAAGTGCCCGCACCGGAATCAACGCGACAAACGTGCGCACCGGATCCGACCGCTGACGGGTTTCACTCCATCGAGTGGGAAGCCGCTCAGGTGTCGGAGGGCCGTCGGATCAACGCCCCAGGAGACCGGCGAGGGCACCGACCGGATCCCGATCGGGAGCACCGCGCGGCCACCAGTCTTCGCGGCCGGCATCCGACTCGTAGCCGTACCAGAGGCCGTCGCGTCCGAGACGGAGCTGGAGCGACTCTCCGGAGAGCCGGTTGCGCCAGGGACGCAACGCGGGGAGGTCGGCAGCGAGCAGTGCGGGCCTGGCCCGGTCGAAGGGACCGGCGGGCGGGTCCCAGAGTTCTTCGAGCACGGCAAGGCCGTCGGGACCGCCCTGCCGCCAGGCCGCAACGGCCCGGGCGAGGTCCGTGGGGGTGCGGCCGAGGGCACCTGCCAGGTCGCGGTAGAGCGCGCGGGACGAGGCGGTGAGTCCCGAGCCGGGGTGCGCGGCGGCGAGCCGGACCGCATCCTGCCAGGGAGTGAGCGCGGCAACCGGATCGTGACCGGTGGCGAGGAAGGCATGGGCGCGGGCGGCGGCCTCGGTGGCGAGCAGGTCGAGCGCGAGCGGGTCGGGGGCTTGCGGATCCGGTGGAAAGACGGCCGGACGACCGGGCCGGTCCGGTACCGGCAGCTCTGGTGGCAGCGACGGAAGCGGGGATCCGGTGGACGCGGCAAGCACGGTACGGGCGGGCACCGTGGGCATCGGCGGGACGGCGGCACCCGACTCGGCCGCGGACCGTACGGTGTTGCGCCGGGCCAGCTCGGCGAGCAGTTCCTGCTCCCCCCGACCACGCATCAGGAAGAGGACGAACGGGTCCTCGTCGAGAAGGCGCGCCGCCTGGTAGCAGAGGGCAGCGGCGTGCTTGCAGGGGTAGCCGTCGTCCGGGCACGAGCAGTCGGGGACGAGATCGCCCGGCGCCGGCAAGAGCCCCGCGACCGCCTCCAGGGCGTGCGGCACGTCCTTGTCGAGGAGGGCCGCCATGTGGTCGGGACGGGCGGTGGCCTCGTCGAGGAAGCGCTCCCAGCCGTCGTCGCCGAGGGTCCGCATCCTGATCTCGGTGCGGTAGGGGCGGGGTCTGCTGCCGTGGACGTAGGCGACGACCCGACCGGGGGTGACCGTGATCGCGTCCACGTGGCCACGCCCCGCATACGCCTCGCCGCGCGCGAGGCGGGCGGGGTCGAGGGCGGTGCCCTCCAGGGCCGCGACCCAGGCGTTTCCCCACCAGGTCGCGGCGAACCTCCCGTCGGGAGCCGAACGCGGCGCGAGCTGCGGGAAGCTGCGGCGGCGGTCGTCATGGCGGGGGACGGCTCCCCGCATGCTCCGTACACGGTTCACGAGGGCCCCCTCAGGGACACGAGGTCGGCGAGTTCCCGGTCGGTGAGTTCGGTGAGGGCCGCCTCCCCGGAGCCGAGGACCGAGTCGGCCAAGGCCCGCTTGCTGCGGAGCATCTCGGCGATGCGGTCCTCGACCGTTCCCTCGGCGATGAGGCGGTGCACCTGCACGGGCTGGGTCTGCCCGATGCGGTAGGCACGGTCGGTGGCCTGCTCTTCGACGGCCGGATTCCACCAGCGGTCGTAGTGGATGACATGACCGGCCCGGGTGAGGTTGAGTCCGGTGCCCGCGGCCTTCAAGGAGAGCAGGAAGACGGGGACCTCCCCGGCCTGGAACCGGTCGACCATCCGCTCCCGCTCGACCACCGGGGTTCCGCCGTGCAGGAGTTGGACCGGGATGCCTCGTCCGGACAGGTGGTCGGCGAGGAGCCGCGCCATGGACACGTACTGGGTGAAGACGAGCACGGACCCGTCCTCGGCGAGGATCGTGTCGAGCAGTTCGTCGAGCAGGGCGAGCTTCCCGGACCGACCCGCGAGCCGGACCGGCCCGCCGCCCCGCGCCCCTCGCTCCCTGAGGTACTGCGCGGGGTGGTTGCAGATCTGTTTGAGAGAGGTGAGGAGGCCCATGACGAGACCGCGGCGTGCCATGCCCTCGGCGCCCTCGATCTTGGCCATCGTCTCGCGGACGAGCGCCTCGTAGAGGGAGGCTTGCTCCCGGGTGAGGGCGACGGGATGGTCGGACTCCGTCTTGGGCGGGAGCTCGGGGACGATGCCCGGGTCCGTCTTGCGACGGCGCAGCAGGAAGGGACGCACCAGGCGGGCGAGCCGCTCGACCGCCTCGTCGTGCTCGACCTCCTCGTGGTTCTCCACGGCACGGGCGTGACGGGAACGGAAGGCCTTGAGCGGGCCGAGCAGGCCGGGGGTGGTCCAGTCCAGGAGGGCCCAGAGCTCGGAGAGGTTGTTCTCCACGGGCGTGCCGGTCAAGGCGACCCTGGCGGGCGCCGGGATCTCCCTCAGCGCCTTGGCCGTCGCCGAGAACGGATTCTTGACGTGCTGGGCCTCGTCGGCAACGACCATTCCCCATCTCTGCTCGGCAAGCCGGGCGGCGCTGGTGCGCAGGGTGCCGTAGGTGGTGAGGACGAAGCCGCCCTCGGTGCCTTCGAGGTCCCGGTCGGTGCCGTGAAAACGTCGGACGGACACCTCGGGAGCGAACTTCTGCACCTCGCGCTGCCAGTTCCCGAGGAGGGAGGCCGGACAGACGACAAGGGTGGGAGCACTGCGGGCACGGTGGAGGTGGAGGGCGATGAGGGTCACCGTCTTGCCGAGCCCCATGTCATCGGCGAGACAGCCGCCGAGGCCGAGCGAGGTCATCAGGTCCAACCAGGCGAGGCCGCGGAGCTGGTAGTCGCGCAGGGTGGCGGTGAGTCCCGGTGGGGCCTGTACGTCCTCAGGGCCGGCCAACAGCCGGTCCCGGAGCTCGGCGAGCGCCCCGACGGGCACGGCGGGCACGGACTCTCCACCGACCCGGGCGGTACCGGTGAGCGCGGCGGCAAGGGCATCGACCGGTTCGAGCAGTCCGAGCTCCCGCTTGCGGGCCTTGCGGACGAGGGCGGGATCGACGACCACCCACTGGTCACGGAGGCGCACGATCGGCCGATGGGCCTCCGCGAGCAGGTCCATCTCGCGTTCGGTCAACGGATCGCCGTCCAGTGCAAGCTGCCAGTCGAACCGCAGGAGCTCTTCGCCGTCGAGAAAGGAGGTGCCGTCGGTGGCGGAGCCGGGGGCGGTGTGGGGAGGGCGGACCACGGCGGAGGCGCTGAGCGAGCGGGCGAGTTCGCGCGGCCAGTGCAGGGCCACGCCCGCGTCGGCGAGCAGGGTCGCCGCGGGGCCCAGCAGCTCGTACAGCTCGTCCTCGGTGACGGCGAGGACGTCGGGCACGTCCCGCTCCAGGAGCCGGGAGAGCGGTGGCCAGACGCGGGCGGCCCGACGCAGTGCAAGGACGGCGTCGACCCTCGCACGGGGCCCGAGGTGCTCACCGCCTCCCGCCCACAAGTCGGCGGCGTCGATCACCAGGGTGGGGTCGGCAAGGCTGTGGACCTGGAGGAGCGCAGCGGCGGCATGCCGGGAAACACCCTCCGTCGCGCCGTCGGCACCGGACGCATCGGTCGCGTCGAAGAGCGCGTAGGGCGACAGGTCGAGGCGGAGCGAGACCCGCACCCCTGCGTCCATCCCGGCCGCTGCCTCGGCGGCCCAGTCGCGCGCGCGGGGCAGGTGCTGCGGAGCCCGCGCCGCGAACGGCGCCCCGACGGCGTGGGCGGCGGCCGGGGTGCGCGGCAGGACGTCGGCGACCGCATCGAGGAAGGCACGCACGAGTGCCTCGGGCTCGGGCAGCCGCAGCGGACCGCCTCCGGGCGCCGGTACGGCGTAGGCCTCGTGGGGCAGGGCAGCGGCAACGGCCCGCACATGGGCGATGTCCTCGGCGTCCAGTGGGCCGGCGCGCCAGGCGTCCAGGTCATCGGCGGTGAGGCCCGGCAGCAGCCGGCCGCGTGCGGTCAGGTGCAGGGCGTGCAGGGCGGCTGCTCCCCAGCCCGCTGAGGCGGGATGTGCGGCCGGGTGGCGACGGGCCGCAACGAGATGGGGCAGGGCGGCCTCGACCGGAAGGATCAGCGCGGGCACGGACCGGCTGCGGGCGCCGTTGCCGTGTCGCCGCACCACGGTGAGCTCGCTCCTTTCCGCCCCGCTCCCCACCGGCTCCGGCAGTGCCCTGCCGTCGGGCGCCCAGAAGGCGACCCGGCCGTCACGGGGAAGGGCGGCCGGCAGGAAGACGGCGGCGCTGGTCATCCAGGTGTGCGTCACGGCTCTGCTCTCCTCCCGCCGCACGGCGTCGCTCCGGGTCCCGGGCCGGAACACCGACTGGACCCGACCTTACGGGTGGCATCTGACAACAGCCGCCGTGCGGCTTCCCCCGGACGGCGCAGCAGCGGATGACACGCCGGCGCGGAATCGGCATGGTGGCCTGGACCGTGGGTGCCGCCGCCCTAGGCTTCCGTGCAACACGACAGAAGAGGATCCGCCATGTCCGCTCGCCGGCGTCTCACGACCGCCACCGGGGCCGTGCTGCTCACCCTCGCCGTCGCCGGCTGCTCGGGGCTCGGCCGTACCGCCGTGGGCACCCTCGCGTACGAAACGGAGCGCGAGCTGGCAGTGGTCGTGACGAGTCCTTCCGTGAAGGGCTGCCACCGCCTCGCGCCCTCGGGCGTGACCAAGGTCGAGAACAACACCCTGGTCGACATCGTGCTCTACCCGACCCGCGACTGCCAGGGGAAGGAGTCCATCTACGTGCCCACCAAAACCAGCAACCGGGTCGCGCCGGGGGCCCTGCCCTGGCGCAGCTACAGCGTCATCCACTGAAGGACCCCGCCCCCACAGCGGCGTTCCGTTTCTCCCGCCCCGGGTACATCCTGGAAGTGACCTCGGAACCCGAGGGGAGGTGCGACCGCCATGCGCACCGGGAACGAACCGGCGAACGCGCGGAGCGCCCTGCGCCTGCGGTTCTGGCTGAGCCTCTGGGGGCTGCTCTGGGCGGCCTTCGGAACGACCGTGTTCTCACTGGTGGGCCGTCCCGGCTGGGCGGCGGCCTGCGGGGTGCTCTTCCTGGTGGTTGCGGTCGACCTGACGATGGTCCTGCGCCACATCCACCAGGGGCCGCACTGGCAGCCGGGCCGGAACATCCCCCCGTACGAGCCCGACCACGGCGGCAGAAGGCACTGACGGCCCGCCCGTGAGACCGATCAGCCCCCGGAGTCGAAGCCCGCTGCCCTGAGGTACTCCGGCTTCGGGTCGAGCGCTGCGGCGAGACGGAAGTGCCGCGTGGCCTGGGCGGTGTTGCCGGCCCGCTCGAAGGTACGGGCCAGTGCGAAGTGGGCGAAGGCATTGTCTGGTTCGCGCTCCAGCACCAGCTCGAATTCGAGCTGTGCGGGACGGAGCTGCGCAGCGGCGAAGAACGCCCGGGCCCGCAACAGGCGCGCGGCCGTGTTCTCGGGGTGGGCGGCGATCACCGAGTCCAGCAGCTTCACGGCACCACGAGGGTCCCGCGCGGCCAGCAGGTGCTCGGCGGCGCGAAAGTCAATGACGTGCGTTTCCGGGTTCCTGTCGGCCACGATGGCATCCTTCCCCTCGATCCGGTGATTGAACACCGGACCTGACGGTCGCATTCCGTGGCTACGGCCCGTCGGCGGTCTCGGAGCGGCGCTCCAGTTCTTCCCAGACCTTCCGCACCTGGGGTTCCAGCGCATCGAGCGGTCCGTCGTTGTCGATCACGAGGTCCGCGACCGCCAGCCGCTGCGCGCGGGTGGCCTGGGCTCCCATCCGTGCCCTGGCCTCGGGCTCCGCCATGCCGCGGAGTCGGACCAGCCGGTCGAGCTGGGTCTCCGGAGACGCGTCCACCACCACGACCAGGTCGTACAGCGGTGCGAGCCCGTTCTCGGTGAGCAGCGGCACGTCGTGGACGACGACGTCCCCGGCGCCGGCGCGCTCCTCCAGCTCCGCCGACCTGGCCCCGACCAGCGGGTGGACGATGGCGTTGAGGGCCGCCAGGCGGTCGGCGTCGGCGAACACGATGGAACCGAGCTTGGGCCGGTCGAGTGTTCCCTCTGCAGTGAGGACGTCGTCCCCGAAGGCCGCCACGACGGCCGCCAAGCCGGGGGTCCCCGGCTCGACGACCTCGCGCGCGATCCGGTCCGCGTCGATCAGCACGGCCCCGTAGGAAACGAACAGCCGTGACACTTCGCTCTTGCCGGCGCCGATCCCGCCGGTCAGGCCCACCTTCAGCATGAGCGGCAGCTTAGGCCCTGCTCGGGTGGGACTACGCGTCGCCCTCCCGCTCCGCGAGGAAGCGCTCGAACTCGCGGCCCAGTTCGTCCGCAGACGGCAGGTCGACGGGCTCGGCGACCAGGCTGCCCCGCGTCTCGGCGCCGGCGGCCGCGTCGTACTGGTGCTCAAGGCCCTGCACGAGGGCGACCAGCTCCTCGTCGCCCTCGCCGATCTGGCGGTCGATCTCGGTCTGGGTGCGGCGGGCTTCGGTCCGCAGCGAGTGGGCGATGCCCGGAAGGACGAGTCCGGTGGCGGCGGTGACGGCTTCGAGGGCCGTCAGGGCCGCGTCCGGGTAGGGGGACCGGGCCACGTAGTGCGGCACGTGGGCGGCGACGCCCAGGGTGTCGTGGCCGGCTTCGGTGAGCCGGTACTCGACGAGGGACTCGGCGCTGCCGGGGACCTGGGCCTCGTCGAAGGGGCTGCGGTGGCCCGGCATGAGGTCGACGCGGCTCCCGTGGGGGGTGAGGCCGACCGGGCGGGTGTGCGGAACGCCCATGGGGATGCCGTGGAAGTTGACGGAGAGGCGCACTCCGAGACGCTCCACGATCTGTCGGACCGCGGTGGAGAAGCGCTCCCACTCCACGTCGGGCTCAGGTCCGGAGAGGACGAGGAAGGGTGCGCCGGTGGCGTCCTGGACGAGGCGGACCTCGATGGACGGCGTCTCGTACGCGGCCCACCGGTCACGTCGGAAGGTCAGCAGGGGACGACGGGCCCGGTAGTCCACCAGCCGGTCGTGGTCGAAGCGGGCCACCAGCTGGTGGGGCAGGGTGTCGAGCAGCTGGTCGACGATCTGCTCACCGGTCTCGCCCGCATCGATGTAGCCGTCGAAGTGGTACAGCATGACCAGGCCGGCCGACTCCTGCGCCAGGGCCAGGTCGACGACGGCTACGCCCTTCGGGTCCCATTCGTACAACTCCTGCGGATCAAGCACGATTACCGCTCCTCCTCGTGTCCTCTCTGAGAACGCCGTCCACGGCACGACCATTCCCGGCCCCGTGATCTTCCCGGGAAGAATCCGAGCGCTCCCGAAGGGGAAGGTCGCCAAAAACGACCGAGGCCCACTCCCCGTGTGGGGAGTGGGCCTCGGATTCGCTAGCGGCTAGCGCTCAGCGGAGAGCCTGTTCAGCTCTGGCCACCGGCGAGCTTCTCGCGGAGGGCGGCGAGCGCCTCGTCCGACGCCAGGGCGCCGGAGTTGTCGTCCGACTCCGAGGAGTACGAACCACCCGAGATGCCCGCACCGGCGTTGCCGGCGGCCGGGGCGGCAGCGCCCTCAGCAGCGGCGGCCTCGTCGGCCTCGCGGGACTTGATGACCTGCGCCTGGTGCTGCTCGAAACGAGCCTGCGCCTCGGCGTACTGGGTCTCCCACGCCTCGCGCTGAGCCTCGTAGCCCTCGAGCCAGTCGTTGGTCTCGGGGTCGAAGCCCTCGGGGTAGATGTAGTTGCCCTGGTCGTCGTAGGACGCGGCCATGCCGTACAGGGTCGGGTCGAACTCGACCGAGGCCGGGTCGGCACCGAAGGACTCGTTGGCCTGCTTCAGCGAGAGGCTGATGCGACGGCGCTCGAGGTCGATGTCGATGACCTTGACGAAGATCTCGTCGTTGACCTGGACGACCTGCTCCGGGATCTCCACGTGGCGCTCGGCCAGCTCGGAGATGTGGACCAGACCCTCGATGCCCTCGTCCACGCGGACGAACGCACCGAACGGAACCAGCTTGGTGACCTTACCCGGGACGACCTGACCGATCTGGTGCGTACGGGCGAACTGCTGCCACGGGTCCTCCTGGGTCGCCTTCAGCGACAGGGAGACGCGCTCGCGGTCCATGTCCACGTCGAGGACCTCGACGGTGACCTCCTGGCCGACCTCGACGACCTCGGACGGGTGGTCGATGTGCTTCCAGGACAGCTCGGAGACGTGGACGAGACCGTCGACGCCGCCCAGGTCCACGAAGGCACCGAAGTTGACGATCGAGGACACGACGCCGGAGCGGACCTGACCCTTCTGGAGGGTCGTGAGGAAGGTCTGGCGAACCTCGGACTGGGTCTGCTCCAGCCAGGCGCGGCGGGACAGGACCACGTTGTTGCGGTTCTTGTCCAGCTCGATGATCTTCGCCTCGAGCTCCTTGCCCACGTAGGGCTGGAGGTCGCGGACACGACGCATCTCGACCAGGGAGGCCGGGAGGAAGCCGCGGAGGCCGATGTCGAGGATGAGACCACCCTTGACGACCTCGATGACGGTACCGGTGACGATGCCGTCCTCTTCCTTGATCTTCTCGATGGTGCCCCAGGCACGCTCGTACTGAGCGCGCTTCTTCGAGAGGATCAGGCGGCCTTCCTTGTCCTCCTTCTGGAGAACCAGGGCCTCGATCTCGTCGCCGACCTTGACGACCTCGTTCGGGTCGACGTCGTGCTTGATGGAGAGCTCGCGGCTCGGGATGACACCTTCGGTCTTGTAACCGATGTCGAGCAGGACCTCGTCCCGGTCGACCTTCACGATGACGCCGTCGACGATGTCGCCGTCGTTGAAGTACTTGATCGTCTCGTCGATCGCGGCGAGGAAGGCTTCCTCGTTACCGATGTCGTTGACCGCAACCTGCGGGGTGGTGGCGGTGGTCTCGGTGCTGCTCGTCATGTGGGAAAGGGCTCCGGTTACGGACAGAAAGTCGTAGGTACTGCTACGCCGAGAGCCCGTATCGCACCAAGAAGCCGGACAGCCAATGAAGCGCCTCTTCCGCGAACGGGAGAGGGCCTCGAAAACCGAGGGGACATACAACAGGTACGAGCGCGGCCTGCTCCGTCTGAGGCGCGCAAGCCCGCAGCGCAACCTTTAGCATACGGGGGCGGCCGGACAGGGTCAATGCGCGAAGCGCGCACCCGGGACAGATCCACTCGATTCCGGCACCACACACGTCCTTTGCGCCGTCGCGACGGAGGTCCGCCGCACAGCTGCAGTGAGCGCAAACTACATCGGCGGGCGAGATGAACCAAGAGTACGGACACGAAGACGCGGTCGACGGGGACGCCGACGGGGCGGAAGCGACTCGACGTGACGCGGGGGACGCGGAGAGCAGCCGGGCGAGCCGGGGATGGTGGGACCGGAACGCCGACGAGTACCAGAGCGAACACGGCTCCTTCCTGGGCGACGACCGGTTCGTGTGGGGCCCCGAGGGACTCGACGAGGCCGAGGCAGGGCTGCTCGGCCCCGCCGGCTCCCTCAAGGACCTCGACGTGCTGGAGATCGGCGCCGGCGCGGCGCAGTGTTCGCGGTGGCTGGCCGTGCAGGGCGCACGACCGGTGGCACTCGACCTTTCGCACCGGCAACTCCAGCACGCCCTGCGGATCGGCGGGAACGTGCCGCTGGTGGAGGCGGACGCCGGAGCGCTGCCCTTCCGGGACGGCTCCTTCGACCTGGCGTGCTCGGCGTACGGCGCGGTGCCGTTCGTCGCCGACCCGGTGCGGGTCTTCCGCGAAGTGCGCCGGGTGCTGCGGCCGGGCGGCCGTTGGGTGTTCTCGGTGACGCACCCGATCCGCTGGGCCTTCCCGGACGAGCCGGGGCCGGAAGGACTGTCGGTCGCCGCCTCCTACTTCGACCGCACCCCGTACGTCGAGCAGGACGAACAGGGGCGGGCCGTGTACGTGGAGCACCACCGGACGCTCGGGGACCGGGTGCGGGACGTGGTGGCCGGAGGCTTCCGGCTCCTGGACCTGGTCGAGCCGGAGTGGCCGGCCTGGAACGGCCAGGAGTGGGGCGGCTGGTCCCCACTGCGGGGCAATCTGATCCCCGGCACGGCGGTCTTCGTCTGCGAGCGGAACGACTGATCCCCCCCGGGGGCGACCACAGGACGCCCCTCCGGGCCGATGATCCGATCATCGGCGGGCCCTGTGGACGGGAACGCCCTTCTTCTTGCGGCGCATACGAGACTGGGTGCGTGATCCAAAACGACGCACTCGACCGTCTCCCCGTTCGCCATGCCGTCCCCGAGCTGCTCGCCGCGCTCGCGGAGCGCGGCACGGCGGTGCTGTCAGCCCCTCCCGGCACCGGCAAGACGACGCTGGTGCCGCTGGCGCTCGCAGGACTCATAGGAGAAGGGCCGGAGCGCCGGGTGCTGGTGGCCGAGCCACGGCGGATGGCGGTGCGCGCAGCGGCCCGGCGGATGGCCTGGCTGCTCGGCGAGGACGTCGGTGACAGGGTCGGGTTCGCGGTGCGCGGCGAACGCCGGACCGGTCCCACCACCCGGGTCGAGGTCGTGACCACGGGCCTTCTGCTCCAGCGGCTCCAGCGCGATCCCGAGCTCGCGGGGGTGGACGTGGTGCTCCTCGACGAGTGCCACGAGCGGCATCTCGACGCCGACACCGCCATGGCCTTCCTGGTGGACGTGCGGGCGACGCTACGCCCCGAGTTGAAACTCATCGCGGCCTCGGCGACCGGCGACGCCACTGCTTGGGCGGAGCTGCTGACGGTCCTGGAGGGCAGCGGTCCCGCGCCGATCGTGTGGTGCAAGGGCCAGGGACACGGATACGTGGTGCAGTTCGCCGCACCACCGTCCGGGGTCCGGCCCGCACACGGCACGTGGGTGGATCCGACCCTGCTGCGCCATGTGGCGTCGACGATCCGGCTGGCGTTGGAGAGGCACGAGGGCGACGTGCTGTGCTTCCTTCCGGGCACGGGGGAGATCGCGCGCACGGCCGGGCTGCTGGACGGGGTGGACGCCGAGGTGTTCCAGCTGCACGGGAGGGCTTCCGCCGCGGTGCAGGACGCCGTGCTACGGGGGTCCGGCCCTGACGGACGACGACGGGTGGTGCTCTCGACGGCGGTGGCGGAGTCGAGCCTCACGGTCCCCGGGGTGCGGATCGTCGTGGACTCGGGGCTGGCCAGGGAGCCCCGGACGGACCACGCCAGGGGGCTGGGGTCCCTCGCGACGGTGCCGGTGTCGACGGCGGCGGCGACCCAGCGGGCCGGGCGCTCGGGCCGCGAGGAGTTCGGCACGGTGTACCGCTGCTGGGCCGAGGCGGAGGACGGCGGCCGGGCGCGGTTCCCCTCACCGGAGATCAAGATCGCCGACCTGGCGGGCTTCGCGCTGCGGGTCGCCTGCTGGGGCGACCCGACGGCACGAGGGCTCGCGCTGCTGGATGCACCGCCGTCCGGGGCGATGGCGGCGGCCCGTGCGGTGCTGGAGTCGATCGGGGCGGTGGACGCGGACGGCCGCGCGACGGAGCGGGGCGCACGGATGTCCCGGCTCGGCCTGCACCCCCGGCTGGGGCGCGCACTGCTGGACGGTGCGCCCGAGGTCGGGGCCCGACGGGCGGCCGAGGTGGTGGCCCTGCTCAGCGAGGAACCACCGCGGGAGTACGGCGATGACCTGGTGGCGGCCTGGCGGGCGGCGCGCCAGGGCTTCGACGGGTACGGCGCGCGGTGGCGGGCGGAGGCACGCCGACTGGAGCGGTCCGCTTCCGGAATCCTGGAGGAAGGCAAGGCCGGGGGCGGTGCCCGAAACCGGTCCGGGGTCGAGGGGGCCCGGAGCGGGGAGGGTGAGGACGTCGCGGCCGGCTTGGTGACGGCGCTGGCCTTTCCCGAGCGGGTCGCACGGGCCCGGGAACAGGGCGGCCATCTGATGGTGTCGGGGAGCGGGGCCAGGCTCGCCGAGGGGTCCGGTCTGCGGTCCAGCACATGGCTGGCCGTGGCCGTGGCGGACCGTACGGCGCGGGACGCGACGGCGCGGGTGCGACTCGCCGCCGTGGTGGACGAGTCCGTGGCTCGCCGGGCAGCCGGTCACCTCGGGAGCACCGGCGAGGAGGTCCATTGGGAGGACGGGGAGGTGGTCGCGCGGTCGGTGGACCGTTTGGGAGCGGTCGAGTTGACGGTCCGTCCACTGGGGGCCGGGGCCGACCCCGCGCTCGTGCGGGAGGCGCTCGTCGACGGCTTGCGACAGGAGGGGCTCGGGTTGCTGCGGTGGCACCGGGGAGCCGAAGAGCTGCGCGAGCGCCTCGCCTTCCTCCACCGCCGGTTGGGGGATCCCTGGCCGGACGTCTCGGACGGGGCACTGGTCGAACGGGCCGGAGAATGGCTGGAGCCGGAGCTGTCCAGGGCGTCGCGCCGCGCCGATCTGGGACGGATCGACGCGGGTGAGGCGCTGCGGCGGTTGTTGCCGTGGGAGTCGGGAGAAGCGGCGCGCCTGGAGGAGCTGGCACCGGAGCGGATCGAGGTTCCGAGCGGTTCGCGGATACGGGTGGAGTACGGCGGCGAGCAGCCCGTGCTCGCGGTCAAGCTCCAGGAGGTGTTCGGCCTGTCCGAAACTCCTCGGGTGGCGGGGGTTCCGGTGCTCTTCCACCTCCTCTCCCCCGCAGGTCGACCGGCGGCCGTCACCGCTGACCTGGCGTCGTTCTGGCGAGAGGGCTACCGGGCGGTGCGGGCGGAACTGCGGGGGCGATACCCGAAACACCCATGGCCGGAGGATCCGTCCGCAGCGGTGCCGACCCGTCACACCAGCGCGCGGCTCAGAGCGGAGCGCTGACCGGAGCGGTGGGCGGCTCCGTGACCGGGCGCCGCGAGCGGGCCTCCAGCCAGAGGGCGAGGGCGAAAAGGACCAGGGCCAGGACGGTGAGGCTCCACGGGACGTAGGAGACGAGCATCAGGACCGCCAGGCGATGGGCGGCAACCATCTCGCCGACGCTGTCGAGATAGTCCTCGCGCATCTTCACGTGGCCGGCGAAGACGGTGAGGGTGTCCTGCCCCAGCAGCGCCTTGGCGTTGCGGAGCTCCTCCCGGTGAACCTCTTCGCCGTTGACCGGGGCTCCGGTGACGGGTTCGACCCAGAACATGCGCTTGGTGGTGTACCAGCGGGTGAGGCCCGAGTCGGCGAGGACCTTCGGGGTGATGCCTTTGACCGGCATGGTCTTGGGCATGGGGACCTCGGTCCAGGGGATGGTCTGCTCGAAGTAGTAGACCTCCAGCCCGCGGAAGGTGCGGGTGCCCTTGTAGTGGATGGGTGCGGCCGTGCGGGTCTGGGCGTCGAAGTACTGGTAGTCGCGCTTCTCGGTGAGGAAGGGGAACTTGAACTCGATGCCCTCACGACGGACCGGGTCCCCATCGACCGATTCGCCGGTGGCGTGGACCGGCTCCTGGGTGTGGGCGTCGAAGACGTAGCGCTCCGGGACCTTGGAGACCATCTTGCCGTCGGGCCCGGTGACGTAGGCCAGGGCGTCCCAGACGACGACGTCGCGCCCCGCATCGCGTTCGATCCGCCGGGACTCCTCCACGTTGCCCTTGAGGGTTTGGATGATCGTGATCTTGTCGACCTTCTCCGCGCGGAGCGTGGAGTAGTTGAGGAGGGTCGCGGGGCGCGCTTCCAGGACGGTCTCCTGGTACTGGTTCGCCGGGATCTTCGCCAGCCGGGGGAAGGCGTACCAACGCAGGGTGGGGGCCATCGCGGCGCAGAAGACGGCGAAGGAGAGCAGGACGAGACCGGCTCGGCGGCGCACGGTCACCGCCTCACTTCTTGGGGCCGGGGTCGGCCGTCAGCAGGGGCTTGGGAGAGGTGGGACCGTCGGGCGGCAGATCGACCACGGAGACGAGGAGGACGAAGAGGAGGACTGGGGCCAGTCCGATGGCGGCGGCAACGAGGGCGCGCATGGTCAGCCTCCCGGAATGCGATCTGATGGATCGTCAGTTCTGGGGCACCGTAGCAATGTGGTCGCAAGATGAGAACACGTTGCGCCCTGACGACGCGGAGCGCCGTCTCGCCGCCCGGTGTCCGGGGGCGAGACGGCGCGCTGGGCTCAGCGGCGCGAAGGACTGCGCCGGAAGCCGGTCAGGTGAGGGGGACGGGAGAGGAAGTGGCCGAGGCGGAAACGGAATCGGTGGGCGCCGGCGTGGACGTAGATGTGGGCGTGGGCGCCGGCGTGGACGTAGATGTGGGCGTGGGCGCCGGCGTGGATGTCGACGTGGGCGTGGGCGCCGGGGTCGTTTCCGAGGGGACCGGGCTCGTTTCCGAGGGGGCCGGGGCAGGTTCCGTGACGGTGAGGTCGATGAAGGTGATGCCACCACCGGGTGCGGTCAGCCGGAGGTAGAACAGCCCCTCCTTGTCGCCCGCGAGGAGGTCGCCCGGTGCGAAGGTCAGCAGTCCGTTCGTCCCGGTCTTGAGGCGGACGGTGCGAACCGGAGGGCCGTCCGGGCGCTTGAAGGACGGTCCCTCGGTGCTGACCTCGGTGTCCGCCGTCTTGGAGGTGACGATCTCCGCGGTGACGAGCACACCGGGCGCGAGCGCGCCCCTGTCGGTGGCCCTCACCTGGAACTCTTGGGCGAAGGCGGTACCGGGTGCGGCCGAGAGGGAATCTCCCCCGACCGGGGTGAGCACGTCCGCGAGGCGCTCCGTGACGGACGCGGTGAAGTCGGCGACCAGGGGGCGGCCCACGACGGTGGCCCGCACGGTGAAGGTGCCCGTCTTCTCTCCGGCCCGCAGGGCGGGAGCCGAGGCGAGACCGGCCTCGGTGGTGGTGACCGTGGCCTCCATCGCGCCGCCGACGAAGCGGGTGTCGGTGGCACCGACGATCTCGAAGCGAACGGCCACCCCGGACACCGGCGCGCCCGAGGCGTCGAGCGCCGCGACCCGGGGAACCCCGGTGAAGTTTTTGCCGGTGGTCGTGGTCAGCTTCACATTGGCCACGGCCGTGAGTCGGGTGACCTTGGCGGCCGACGGAAGGGTGGGAGGCTTCACCGGCAAGGTGACCGGGGGCTTGATCGGCGGCTTGGTGGGGATGGGCGGCAGGGTGATTCCCGTGCCGGGCTCCGACGGCGTCGGCTTGCTCGGCGTCGGCGTCGGCTTGCTCGGCGTCGGTGGGGGCGTGGTCGGCGCGGGGGTCGTCGGGCTGGGCGAGGACGGCACCGCCGGGCGGCCGTCGCTGCGATCGACCGGCAGCACTCCCGTCCCGTCCGGGATCTGGTGGGTACCACGCTGGTAGTACTCGAACCAGGAGAGGACCGTGTTCAGGTACTCCCTCGAGCGGTTGTAGCTGAGGACCGCGCTGTCGAGGTCGGCCTTGAGCGCGAGGTTGCGCCCGTCCGCACAGAGGTAGAGGCCGGCGGCCTGCGCCGCGTCGTAGATGTTGTTGGGGTCCTTCTTGCCGTCGCTGTTGGCGTCCTGCCCCCAGGTGGCCCACGTGGACGGGATGAACTGCATCGGGCCGACGGCCCGGTCGTACGTCTTGTCGCCGTCGTAGGCGCCGCCGTCGGTGTCGGGGATGTTCGCGAAGCCGATGCCGTTGAGGGCCGGGCCGAAGATCGGGGGCGAGGCCGTGCCGTTGTCGTCGACCCTGCCGCCGTTGGCCTGACCGGACTCGACCTTGCCGATGCCGGCGAGCAGTTGCCACGGCAGGTTGCACGTGGGGTGGGTCGAGCGGATCGACTGCTCGGCCCGTTTGTAGGCGGAGAGGACGGACGCGGGTATGCCCGCCTCGGCAGGACCGGCGATCACCGGCATGTGGGTGCTCGCCCCGGGCTTGTTGGGCGTGTTCAGCTCCGGGAGGGCCGTGTAATAGGGGGACTGACCGGTCGCGGAGCCTTCCCCGGACCGTTGGGTGGCGTCACCTGTGCCGATGGCCTGGTCCCCGCTGGCGTTGTCCGCGGGCGGCGGAACCATCTCCGGAGCCTGTGAGGCGGCCAGCGCGGCAACCGCCGCAGCGACCACGGCACCGTTGGTGGCCCCCTTGCGCAACCGACGGCTGATCTGCGCTGTCATGTCCTTCGTCCCCTCCCCATCGACAGCGGCCCCACGCTCCCCGTGTGTGACCCCCGGCGACCCTATGCCAACTCTGGACCTGCGAGTAACGGCCGTTCACCGTGTTTCACTGTTTCATCACCTCCTGGCCGCTGCGGACCGGCCCCTTTCGGGAACCGACCGGCAGCTTCTTCCCCTCTTGCACTGCGACCGTCGTTGCCCAAGCCGGGGGGACTCCCGTTGCCGTTCACGCTGAGTCATGCCGCCGCAGTGCTGCCCGGGCTGCACCGGAACGGAACCGCGCGCGGTCCGCTCGTTGCGTCCGCCCTCGTCGCCGGCTCCTTCTCACCCGACATGACCTACTTCGCCGCGACCGCGTTCCCCGGGGCCATGCTCTTCGGGGACGTCACCCACTCCTCCGTCGGGATCGTCACCGCCGACGTGCTGATCACCGTCGCGCTCGTGGCGTTGTGGCTGGTCGTGCGCGAACCGCTCGTCGCCCTGCTCCCCGCCCGATGGCGAGGCCCGGTGTACCGAGTGGCCCGTGGTCGCCCGTGGCGCAACCGGAATCCGGTCGCGCTCGCGGGCTGGTTCTACCTCTCCGCGGTCCTCGGGGCCACGACCCACGTGGTCTGGGACTCCTTCACCCACCCCGACCGCTGGGGCACCCGGGCGATCCCGTTCCTCGGCGAGGTGGCGGGAGGTTTCCCGGTCTACCTCTACGTCCAGTACGGGGGCTCGGCGCTGGCGCTGGCGCTCCTCGGCCATTACGCGGCGCGGGCCCTGCGGTCTTCGGAACCCGTGGCCGACCCGGCGCCCGGGTACCCGTTCCCCGGCCGGCGGGGGCGTCTCCTCGCGGTCGGGTTGATCGGCGGCTGCGTGCTCGCGGGCGTCGCCCATCGGGTGCTGCGCTGGGCCGCCCACTGGGGCTGGGACAGGATCGAAACGCCCCTCGACGTCATCCCGACGGCCTGCTTCGGAGCCGGCGCGGGACTCCTGGTCGGGCTCGTGCTGTACGGGGTGGGGGTGCGGCTCCTGGGACCACCGCGGCCCCTGCCTTCCGGGGCGGGGAGCACGGAGGAGAGGGCCCCGGCGACCCCTCCGTCGGGCCGGTTGCCGGAGCGCTCCCGGCAGGGGTCCCGCTGACCTTCCCCGGTGGGACGGGATCGCGGCCCCCGTGCACCCCGCACGAACGGAGCCGGGGTGCACGGGGGCCGAAGTCCCGGGTGACGAGCGGAACGGATGGGGCGGTGGGGACGACGGGGACCCCGTCCGAGGCCGGGGCCGGAGGGGTCCGTGGGACCGGGTGCCGCACCTCGCCGGTCCCGCGTCGGGATGCGAGGTGCCCTCCGTCGGGCCCACCCGTTCCGCCCCGTGGGGCTGCTGACGGCAACGGGTGGGTCGCGGAGCGGCCGGATCAGTGGGCCGCAGAGTCCCAGTTGGGGCCCACGCCGACCGAGACGTCCAGCGGCGCCCGGAGGTCAGCGGCGGCCGACATCTGCTGGCGGACCAGGGCCTCGACCCGCTCGCGCTCACCGGGGGCGAGTTCGAGCACGATTTCGTCGTGGACCTGCAAGAGCATCCGGGAGGCGAGGCCCGCCTCCGTGAGCGCCCGGTCAACGCCCAGCATGGCGACCTTGACGATGTCGGCGGCCGTGCCCTGGATGGGGGCGTTGAGGGCCATCCGCTCGGCGGCCTCCCGGCGCTGCCGGTTGTCGCTGTTGAGGTCGGGCAGGTAACGGCGACGGCCGAGCATGGTCTCGGTGTACCCGGTGGCGCGGGCCTCGTCGACGACCCGGTGCAGATAGTCCCGCACCCCGCCGAAGCGTTCGAAGTAGGTGTCCATCAGTCCGCGGGCCTCGCCCGGGTCGATGTTCAGCTGCTGCGCGAGGCCGAACGCCGAGAGGCCGTAGGCCAGGCCGTAGGACATCGCCTTGATCTTGCGGCGCATCTCGGCGTCGACGGCGGACCGCTCGACGCCGAAGACCTGGGAGGCGACGGTGGTGTGCAGGTCCTCACCGGACGCGAAGGCATCGATGAGGCCCTCGTCCTCGGAGAGGTGGGCCATGACGCGCAGCTCGATCTGGCTGTAGTCGGCGGTCATGAGGGCTTCGAAGCCCTCGCCGACGACGAAGCCGTGGCGGATGGCCCGGCCCTCGTCCGTCCGTACCGGGACGTTCTGCAGGTTGGGGTCGGTGGAGGACAGCCGGCCGGTGGCGGCGACGGTCTGGCTGAAGGTGGTGTGGATGCGGCCGTCGGCTGCGACGGTCTTGATCAGGCCTTCGACGGTGGACCGGAGCCGGGCCTGCTCCCGGTGGCGAAGCATGATCACGGGCAGCTCGTGCTCGGTCTGGCCGGCCAGCCAGGCGAGGGCATCGGCGTCGGTGGTGTACCCGGTCTTGGTCTTCTTGGTCTTCGGCAGGTTCAGCTCGCCGAAGAAGACCTCCTGGAGCTGCTTGGGCGAGCCGAGGTTGAACTCGTGGCCGACGGAGGCGTGGGCCTCCTTCACGGCCTGCTGCACGGCACCGGCGAACTGCTGCTCCATGGCCTCCAGGTGGTCCCGGTCGGCGGCGATGCCGTGCCGCTCCAAGCGGGCGAGGAGGGTCGAGGTCGGCAGCTCGACCTGGTGCAGGAGTTCGCGGGCGCCGACCTCGCCGAGCCGCTCGTCAAAGGCCCCTCCCAGGTCGAGGACGGCCCTCGCCTGGCTCATGAGGGCCTCGGCCTCGGCGGTGTCGTCGGCGCCGAAGGCGAGCTGTCCGTCGGCCGCGGCGGCCGGGGCGAGCTCACGGCCCAGGTACTCGACGGTGAGGGCGTCCAGCGCGAAGGAGCGCCGACCGGGCGTGACCAGGTAGGCGGCGAGGGCGGTGTCCATGGTGACGCCCGCGATGCTCCAGCCGTGCTCGGGGAAGACCCGCATGGCGCCCTTGGCGTTGTGCATGACCTTCGGCCGGTCGGGAGCGGAGATCCATGCGGCCCATGCCTGCTCGTCCGCCTCGTCGAGGGCGCTGGGATCGAACCAGGCGGCGGCGCCTCCGGCGGCGGCGAGGGCGACCTCGCTCACGTTGCCCGTGCCGAGGGACCAGCTGTCGACGGTGGCGACGCCGAGGGGCTCGGTGCCGTGCTCGGCGAGCCAGGGGGCGAGCTCACCGGTGCCGAGGACGGCGAAGTCGAGCTCGACGCCCGCGGCGGGCGCGGGAGCGGCTTCCTCCGCAGCACCCGGGTCAACGGCGAGGAGCCGCTCGCGCAGCGAGGGGTTGCGGATCTCCAGGGTGTCGAGGACCAGGGCGACGGCCGCGCGGTCATAGGGCTCGCGGGCGAGGTCCGTCACGCCCTTCGACAGCTCGACGTCCCTGACCATCTCGGTCAGGCGACGGTTGAGCTTGACCGCCTCCAGGTGGTCGCGGAAGTTCTGGCCGGCCTTGCCCTTGACCTCCTCCGCACGCTCGACGAGTTCGGCGAAGGAGCCGAACTGGTTGATCCACTTGGCCGCGGTCTTCTCGCCGACCCCGGGAATGCCCGGCAGGTTGTCGGACGGGTCGCCGCGCAGGGCGGCGAAGTCGGGGTACTGCGAAGGGCTCAGTCCGTACTTCTCCTGGACCTTCTCCGGCGTGAAACGGGTGAGCTCGGAGACGCCCTTGGTCGGGTAGAGCACCGTGGTGTGCTCGGTGACCAGCTGGAAGGAGTCCCGGTCTCCCGTGACGATGAGCACCTCGAAGCCCTCGGCCTCGGCCTGGGTGGCGAGGGTGGCGATGACGTCGTCGGCCTCGAAGCCGTCCACGGCGAAGCGGGGTGCGCGCATCGCGTCGAGGAGCTCGCCGATCAGCTCCACCTGCCCCTTGAACTCGTCGGGGGTCTTCGAGCGGTTCGCCTTGTACTCCGGGAACTCCTCGGACCGCCAGGTCTTGCGGGACACGTCGAACGCGACGGCGAAGTGGGTGGGGGACTCGTCGCGGAGCGTGTTCGCCAGCATCGAGGCGAACCCGTAGATCGCGTTCGTCGGCTGCCCGGTCGCGGTGGTGAAGTTCTCCGCGGGCAGCGCGAAGAACGCGCGGTACGCGAGCGAGTGTCCGTCCATGAGGAGCAGACGGGGACGGGTGTCTACGGTGTTCTTCGATGCTGTCTCGGCCACGGGACGATCCTGCCACGCCCCGCTGACAATCCCGTCCCCCACGGTCGGGGTGCCGGGCCGTCGGCGTCGCGTGACAGGATCGGAGACGTACGCCTCAGGATTACCGCTCAAGGGAGAGCGCGATGGTCAGCAAGCCGCCGGCCGGTGACCCGGTTCAGGACGCACCGCAGGTCACGCCGCCGCAGCACGCCGCAGCCGGCCTGCCCGCCATCGGGCACACCCTGCGGATCGCACAGGAGCAGATGGGGCTGCGGCGCACCGCGCGGACCCTGCTCAAGGTCAACCAGAAGGACGGCTTCGACTGTCCCGGTTGCGCCTGGCCGGAGGGTGACCGGAGGCACCTGGCCGAGTTCTGCGAGAACGGCGCGAAGGCGGTCGCCGAGGAGGCGACGCTGCGCCGGGTGACCCCGGAGTTCTTCGCCGCGCACCCGGTGGCGGACCTGGCGACCCGCAGCGGTTACTGGCTGGGCCAGCAGGGTCGGATCACCGAACCGGTCCTCCTCGACGAGGGCGGCGAGCACTACGAGCCGGTGACGTGGGAGCGGGCCTTCGCGATCCTGGCGGAGGAACTGCGGGCCCTGGACTCGCCCGACGAGGCCCTCTTCTACACCTCGGGGCGGACCAGCAACGAAGCGGCGTTCCTGCTCCAGCTCTTCGCCCGCGAGTTCGGCACGAACAACCTGCCGGACTGCTCCAACATGTGCCACGAATCATCGGGTTCGGCGCTGACGGAGACGATCGGCATCGGCAAGGGCAGCGTCTCCCTGGAGGACCTGCACCGGGCGGACCTGATCATCGTGGCCGGACAGAACCCGGGGACGAACCATCCGCGGATGCTCTCGGCGCTGGAGAAGGCGAAGGCCTCGGGCGCCCGGATCATCTCGGTGAACCCGCTGCCGGAGGCGGGCCTGGAGCGCTTCAAGAACCCGCAGACCCCCCAGGGGATGCTGAGGGGCGCGGCACTCACCGACCTCTTCCTCCAGATCCGGATCGGCGGCGACCAGGCCCTCTTCCGGCTCCTCAACAAGCTGGTCCTGGAGACGGACGGGGCCGTCGACGAGGACTTCGTGCGGGACCACACCCACGGGTACGAGGAGTTCGCCGCGGCGGCGAAGGCGGCCGATTGGGACGAGACGCTCACCGCGACCGGGCTCGACCGCTCCGCGATCGAGCGGGCCCTGGACATGGTGCTCGCCTCGAAGCGCACGATCGTCTGCTGGGCGATGGGCCTCACCCAGCACAAGCATTCCGTGCCGACCATCCGCGAGGTGGTCAACTTCCTGTTGCTGCGCGGGAACATCGGACGACCGGGCGCCGGAGTCTGCCCGGTGCGCGGCCATTCGAACGTGCAGGGCGACCGCACCATGGGCATCTTCGAGCGACCCGCGCCCGCCTTCCTCGACGCGCTGGACAAGGAGTTCGGGATCGTGTCGCCGCGCCACCACGGCTTCGACGTGGTGCGCTCGATCCAGGCGCTGCGCGACGGCGAGGCGAAGGTCTTCTTCGCCATGGGCGGCAACTTCGTGGGGGCGACGCCGGACACGGAGGTGACGGAGGCCGCCATGCGCAACGCCCGCCTGACCGTGCACGTGTCGACGAAGCTCAACCGTTCGCACGCGGTCACCGGCACCCGCGCGCTGATCCTGCCCACGCTCGGCCGCACCGACAAGGACGTCCAGCGGAGCGGGCGGCAGTTCGTCACGGTCGAGGACTCGATGAGCCTGGTGCACGCCTCCCGGGGCAACCTGCCGCCGGCCAGCCCCCACCTGCTGTCCGAACCGGCGATCGTGGCCCGGATGGCCCGGGCCGTCCTCGGCGCGGAATCGACCACGCCCTGGGAGGAGTTCGAGGCCGACTACGGCCGGATCCGGGACCGCATCGCGCGGGTGGTCCCCGGTTTCCAGGACTTCAACGCCCGGCTGGCGGCGGATCCGGGCGGCTTCGCGCTGCCGCACGCCCCGCGCGACGAGCGCCGGTTCCCCACGACGACCGGAAAGGCGAACTTCACGTCCGCGCCCGTCGAGTACCCGGAGGTTCCGGAGGGACGGCTGCTGTTGCAGACGCTCCGCTCGCACGACCAGTACAACACCACGATCTACGGTCTGGACGACCGCTACCGGGGGATCAGGGGCGGCCGTCGGGTGGTGTTGGTGCACCCCGAGGACGCGGCGGCGTTCGGGCTCGCGGACGGGGCGCGCGCGGACCTGGTGAGCGAATGGACGGACGGCACCGAACGCCGGGCCCCCGGCTTCCGGGTGGTGCACTACCCGACGTCCCGCGGCTGTGCGGCGGCCTACTACCCGGAGACCAACGTGTTGGTGCCGCTGGAGTCGACGGCCGACGTCAGCAACACCCCCGCCAGCAAGTCCGTGATCGTGCGTCTGGAACAATCACGACCCGCCTAAGCGTTTGCTCAGGCGCGACCACGCGACCCGCCGACCGCGACCCCACGGCCGGCAGTCGATCAGCAGCCGTACGAAGACGAACGGAGCCGGGCCCATGGGTGAGCAGCAGCACGTGAAGTTCCCGCAGGAGGTCATAGAGGAGTACGCCGCGCTGGGCGTCGACCTTCCGGCACTCTTCTCCGCCGGACACCTCGGGAACCGGATGGGCCTGCAGATCCTGGAGGCCTCGGCCGAGCGGGTCGTCGGCACCATGCCGGTGGAGGGCAACACCCAGCCGTACGGACTGCTGCACGGCGGCGCGTCGGCCGTCCTCGCCGAGACGCTGGGCTCCATCGGCTCGATGCTGCACGGCGGGGCGTCCCGCATCGCGGTCGGCGTCGACCTCAACTGCACCCACCACCGCGGGGTGCGCAGCGGCCTGGTCACCGGGGTGGCGACCCCGGTGCACCGCGGGCGGAGCACCGCCACCTACGAGGTCGTGATCAGCGACGAGCAGGACCGGCGGGTGTGCTCGGCACGACTGACCTGCCTGCTGCGCGAGGTCACCGAGAAGGACGCCGGGAACCTCCCGGCAGCAGGGGCGGGCGCGGGCGCCTGACGCACCGCACCCACCTCGCGAAGGGGCGGCACCGGTCGGTGCCGCCCCTTCGCCGTCCCCTCCCCGCGCCGATCATGACTCTCCGTGACGTTCGGGCGCCGGAAGGGCGACCGGCGGGACAACGCCATTCCGTCCGCTCAGCTTTCTGCCGCCGTCCGATATCCGGAGAGCGGGGCGAGCGGTGCGACAGGAGCATGAATCGCTCAAGCCCCTTAGCGGAACTGCAGGTTCTCAGCATGTGGTCACTGCGTTACCAACCCCTATGCCCCGGTTTTCCCCGCCGCCGCGCACGCTCTTTCCCCGTCGGCATAACAAGACAGTCACATCCTTCCCACGCCGCTCCCCGACCCTCCCCACCTGCGCTTAGAGTCACCGCCAGTCACCGCGCCGCCGGGCGCGTCCTAGTACACGGCCTGTACCAACCCAGTACGGCCCGGCGTTCCAAAACGGCACCCCTCGCTCCGCAGCTTTACGGCACCGCCTCAATCCGAGGGGGCCGCGCCAGGGAAAGGACCCCTTCGTGCGAAACCGTTCGTTGCTCATACTCACCACCGCGGTCACCGCGGGAGCGCTCACGCTCACCGCCTGTGGTTCCCGTGACGACAAGGGCGGCGCCGAGAACGGCGACAACGGCAACGTCACCGTGACCATCGGTCTCGACGCGCCCCTCACGGGTGAGCTGTCCGCCCTCGGCCTCGGCATCAAGAACTCCGCCGACCTCGCGGTCAAGACCGCCAACGAGAAGGCCTACGTCAAGGGCGTGACCTTCAAGCTGGAGTCCCTGGACGACCAGGCACAGCCCTCCGCCGGCCAGCAGAACGCCACCAAGTTCGTCGCCGACAAGACGGTCCTCGGCGTCGTCGGCCCGCTGAACTCCTCCGTCGCCGAGTCGATGCAGAAGGTCTTCGACGACGCCAAGCTGGTGCAGGTCTCCCCGGCCAACACCAACCCGGCCCTGACCCAGGGCGTCAACTGGTCCACCGGCGACAAGAAGCGCGGCTACCAGTCGTACTTCCGCACCGCCACCACGGACGCCATCCAGGGCCCGTTCGCCGCCCAGTTCGTCTTCAACAAGGCCAAGAAGACCAAGGCCTTCATCATCGACGACAAGAAGACCTACGGCGCCGGCCTCGCGGGCACCTTCAAGGGCGAGTTCGAGAAGCTCGGCGGCAAGGTCCTCGGCACCGAGCACATCAACCCGGACACCAAGGACTTCTCCGCGGTCGCGACCAAGGTGAAGAGCTCCGGCGCCGACGTCGTCTACTACGGTGGCGAGTACCCCGCCGCCGGCCCGCTGGCCAAGCAGATCAAGGAAGCCGGCGCCAAGGTCACCGTCGTCGGCGGTGACGCGCTCTACAGCCCCGAGTACGTGAAGCTCGCCGGCGCCGCCGCGGCCAACGGCGACATCGCGACCTCCGTCGGCGCGCCGATCGAGACCCTCCAGTCCGCCAAGGAGTTCCTGGCCAACTACAAGGCCAAGGGCTACAAGGAGGCCTACGAGGCTTACGGCGGCTACTCCTACGACTCGACCTGGGCCATCATCGAGGCCGTCAAGAAGGTCGTCGACGGCAACAACGGCAAGCTCCCCGACGACGCCCGCGCCAAGGTCGTCAACGCCATGCAGAGCGTCTCCTTCGAGGGCGTGACCGGCTCGGTCTCCTTCGACGAGTTCGGTGACACCACCAACAAGCAGCTCACCGTCTACCAGGTCGAGAGCGGCGCCTACAAGCCGGTCGAGTCCGGCACCTTCGGCGGCTGATCCTCAGCAGCCCCACCTCTCAAGCACCACCTTCACCGCGCGGGGGGCCGCACCAGGCTCCCCGCGCGGTGTCACATCCGTCGAAAGTCTCGGAGGACAATGCGGTGAACGAACTGCCGCAGCAGCTGGTCAACGGCCTGCTACTGGGATCCATGTACGGGCTGGTCGCCGTCGGCTACACGATGGTCTACGGCATCGTCCAGCTCATCAACTTCGCCCATGGCGAGATCTTCATGACCGGCGGCTTCGGGGCGCTCACGGTCTGGCTCATCCTGCCCGGCGGCACCAGCATATGGGCCGCCCTGCCCCTCATGATCATCGGTGCCATCCTCGTGGCGGTCACCATAGCCGTCGGCGCCGAACGCCTCGCCTACCGCCCGCTGCGCGGTGGCCCCCGCCTCGCCCCCCTCATCACCGCCATCGGCCTCTCCCTCGCCCTCCAGCAGGCCGTCTGGTCCCTGTACCCGGAGGCGAAGTCCGCCCGGACCTTCCCGCAGATCCCCGGCGGTCCGATCGAACTCGGCCCGGTCACCATCCAGACCGGCGACGTCTTCCTCCTGGTCGCCGCCCCCATCTGCATGGCCTTCCTCGCCTTCTTCGTCATGCGCACCCGCACCGGTCGCGGCATGCAGGCCACCGCACAGGACCCGGACACCGCCAAGCTCATGGGCGTCAACACCGACCGGATCATCGTGATCGCGTTCGCCCTCGGCGCCGCCTTCGCCGCCGTCGGTGCCGTCGCCTACGGCCTCAAGTACGGCGTCGTCGACTACAAGATGGGCTTCCTCCTCGGCCTCAAGGCCTTCACCGCCGCGGTCCTCGGCGGCATCGGCAACATCTACGGCGCCATGATCGGCGGCGTCGTCCTCGGCGTCGCCGAGACCATGGCAACGGCCTACATCAGCCACATCCCCGGCATGCAGCAGCTCGGCGGCCAGTCCTGGGCCGACGTCTGGGCCTTCGTACTCCTCATCGTCGTACTCCTCGCCCGGCCCCAGGGCCTGCTCGGCGAGCGCGTCGCGGACAGGGCGTGAGCACCATGACCACTCTCTCCGAGAACCCCAAGGCTCCCTCGGCCTCCGAAACCACACCGGCCGAGGCAACCGGCCTCATCAACTTCATCCCGGCCAAGACCGGCCGCGCCCTCGCCCTGGGCGGCGGCGTCCTCACCATCGCCAGCTGCTTCCTCGCCTGGACCTGGACCACCCGCTTCCCGGGTGACCTCACCGTCTACGGCTACCCCGGCGGCCTCCAGCTGCAGGTCCTGGTCACGGGTCTGCTCACCACCCTCCTCGCCCTCTCCTCGTACGGCGTCAAGGGCACCGGCTGGCTGAACCCCGCGGGCAGCGACGGAGCCCTCAAGCTCGCCGCACTCGCCAACTTCGCCATCGCCTGGTTCACCATCGGCGCGATCAGCATCGAACTCGGCGGCCCGATCAACCTGGAGCCGGGCGGCGCGGTCGTCGCGATCGCCTCCCTGGCCGCCCTCCTCGGCGCCTTCGCCCTCCCCTTCGAGCGGCCGAAGCTGCTCCCCATGGACCCCGAAGACGGCACCTGGGACCAGGTCAAGCACGGGCTCAGGGACGGCTGGGCCACCTTCAAGGCCTGCATCGCCGGCGGCCCCGCACGCCGACTGCCCGCCATGAACTCCGCCGTCGAGATCCTGATCATCACGGCGATCCTCGCCCTGGCGCTCGGCGTCTTCACCTACGGCGTGGGCACCGAGTACGACGAGCAGTTCCTCGGCTTCCTGATCACCACCGGCTTCGGCTTCGCCGCACTCAGCAAGTCGGGCCTGATCGCACAGGCCACCCAGCTCACCGGCAAGCACCAGAACCTGTCCATCGCGGGCGCGTTCACCGCCGCGGCGCTCTTCCCCTTCACCCAGACCGACGACCAGTACGCGACGCTCGGCGTCTACATCCTGATCTTCGCCACGGTCGCCCTGGGCCTGAACATCGTCGTCGGCCTCGCCGGTCTCCTCGACCTCGGCTACGTCGCCTTCCTCGGCGTCGGCGCCTACGCGGCGGCCCTCGTGTCGGGCGCCCCGACCTCCCCGTTCGGCGTGCACTTCCCCTTCTGGGCCACCGTCCTGGTCGGCGCCGCCGCCTCCCTGGTCTTCGGCGTCCTCATCGGCGCCCCGACCCTGCGGCTGCGCGGCGACTACCTCGCCATCGTCACCCTCGGCTTCGGTGAGATCTTCCGCATCGCGGTGAACAACACCGACGGCACCTCCGGCCCCGACATCACCAACGGCTCGAACGGCATCGCGTCCATCCCGAACCTCAACATGTTCGGATTCGACTTCGGCGCCGAGCACAGCATCGCCGGCTTCACCATCGGTCGCTTCGCCAACTACTTCTTCCTGATGCTGCTGATCACGGCGGTCGTCGTGCTGGTCTTCCGGCGCAGCGGCAACTCCCGGATCGGTCGCGCCTGGGTCGCCATCCGCGAGGACGAGACCGCCGCGCTCGCCATGGGCATCAACGGCTTCCGGGTCAAGCTCATCGCCTTCGCGCTCGGCGCCTCGCTCGCCGGCCTCGCCGGCACCGTGCAGGCCCACGTCACCTACACGGTGACCCCGGAGCAGTACCTCTTCGCCGGCCCGATCCCGCCCAACTCCGCCTTCCTGCTCGCCGCCGTCGTCCTCGGTGGCATGGGCACCATGAGCGGTCCGCTGGTCGGCGCCTCCCTGCTGTTCCTCATCCCCAACAAGCTCCAGTTCATGGGCGAATTCCAGCTGCTCGCCTTCGGCGTCGCGCTGATCCTGCTCATGCGCTTCCGCCCGGAGGGCATGATCGCCAACCGGCGCAACCAGCTGGAGTTCCACGAGAACGACGAGTCGCCCGCCGCGCTCGCCAAGGCAGGTGCCTGAGCCATGACGACCACCACCCAGACGGCCGAGACCACCACCGGACCGGACGCCCCGGAAACCGTGCTCGACGCACGCGGGGTCACCATGCGGTTCGGCGGCCTCACCGCCGTGCGCGATGTCAACCTCACCGTGAACAGCGGCGAGATCGTGGGCCTCATCGGCCCCAACGGTGCCGGCAAGACCACCTTCTTCAACTGCCTGACCGGTCTCTACATCCCCACCGAGGGCGAGGTCCGCTACAAGGGCCGGGTCCTCCCGCCGAAGTCGTTCAAGGTCACCGCGGCCGGCATTGCGCGCACCTTCCAGAACATCCGCCTCTTCGGCAACATGACGGTCCTGGAGAACGTCCTCGTCGGACGCCACACCCGCACCAAGGAGGGCCTCTGGTCGGCCCTGCTGCGCGGCCCCGGCTTCAAGAAGGCCGAAGCGGCCTCCGAGAAGCGGGCCATGGAGCTCCTGGAGTTCATCGGCCTCCAGGACAAGGCGCAGCACCTCGCGAAGAACCTGCCGTACGGAGAGCAGCGCAAGCTGGAGATCGCCCGCGCCCTCGCGAGCGACCCCGGTCTGATCCTGCTCGACGAGCCCACCGCCGGCATGAACCCGCAGGAGACCCGGGCGGCGGAGGAACTCATCTTCGCCATCCGGGACATGGGGATCGCGGTGCTCGTGATCGAGCACGACATGCGGTTCATCTTCAACCTCTGCGACCGGGTCGCCGTGCTCGTCCAGGGGCAGAAGCTGATCGAGGGCGACAGCGCGACCGTCCAGAGCGACGAGCGGGTCATCGCCGCGTACCTGGGCGAGCCCGTCGAGGCGGACGCACCGCAGGAGGACGCCCCGGAGACCCCGGACGCCCCCGAGACCGCGGACGCCCCCGAGGTCGCGAAGGCCCCCGAGGCCGCGAAGGCCCAGGAGACCCCGGACGCCCCGGAGACTCAGGAGACCTCGAAGGCCGACGCGTCCGAGAAGGCACCGGCCGGCGACGAGGCACCCGCCGCTGAGGCACCCGCCACTGAAGCCCCGGCCGACGATGAAGCACCGTCCTCGAAGGCGCCGGCGGACAACGCCGAGCGCTCCGCGGACACCCCGCACGACCCTGCTTCGGGCAAGGAGAACGACGCATGACCGCACTGCTCGAAGTCGAGGACCTGCGCGTCGCCTACGGAAAGATCGAGGCCGTCAAGGGCATCTCCTTCTCCGTCGACGCCGGTGAGGTCGTCACCCTCATCGGCACCAACGGAGCCGGGAAGACCACCACCCTCCGGACCCTCTCCGGGCTGCTCAAGCCGGTCGGCGGCCAGATCAAGTTCGAGGGCAAGTCCCTCCGCAAGATCCCCGCGCACAAGATCGTCTCGCTGGGGCTGGCCCACTCCCCCGAGGGCCGGCACATCTTCCCCCGGATGACGATCGAGGAGAACCTCCTCCTCGGCGCCTTCCTCCGCAAGGACAGCGCCGGCATCGCCAAGGACGTCCAGCGCGCCTACGACCTCTTCCCGATCCTGGGCGAGCGTCGCAAGCAGGCGGCCGGCACGCTCTCCGGCGGCGAGCAGCAGATGCTCGCCATGGGCCGGGCGCTGATGTCCCAGCCGAAGCTGCTCATGCTCGACGAGCCCTCCATGGGCCTCTCCCCGATCATGATGCAGAAGATCATGGCGACGATCGCCGAGCTGAAGGCCCAGGGCACCACGATCCTGCTCGTCGAGCAGAACGCCCAGGCCGCGCTCGCCCTGGCGGACCACGGTCACGTCATGGAGATCGGCAAGATCGTCCTCTCGGGCACGGGGCAGAACCTGCTCCACGACGAGTCCGTCCGCAAGGCGTACCTCGGCGAGGACTGAGCAACACGAACCGGAGGCCCGCCCCACAATGCCGTGGGGCGGGCCTCCTCGCGTCCTCGGGCCGGAGCGGCGGCCGAGACCGCCTACTGCCCCTTGGCCGCCTTCTTCTCCTCGGCGTCCTCGATGACGGCCTCGGCGACCTGCTGCATCGACATGCGGCGGTCCATCGAGGTCTTCTGGATCCAGCGGAACGCGGCCGGTTCCGTCAGGCCGTACTGGGTCTGCAGGATCGACTTGGCCCGGTCGACCAGCTTCCGGGTCTCCAGCCGCTGGGAGAGGTCGGCGACCTCCTTCTCCAGGGCGCGCAGCTCGGCGAAGCGGGAGACCGCCATCTCGATGGCCGGCACGACGTCGCTCTTGCTGAACGGCTTCACCAGGTACGCCATGGCACCGGCGTCCCTCGCCCGCTCGACGAGCTCGCGCTGCGAGAAGGCGGTCAGCATCAGGACCGGGGCGATGGACTCGCCGGCGATCTTCTCGGCCGCCGAAATGCCGTCGAGGACGGGCATCTTCACATCGAGGATGACGAGGTCGGGACGGTGCTCGCGGGCGAGCTCGACGGCCGTGGCGCCGTCCCCCGCCTCACCGACGACCGTGTATCCCTCTTCTTCGAGCATCTCTTTGAGGTCGAGGCGGATCAGTGCCTCGTCCTCGGCGATGACGACGCGGGTCGTCAGCGGCGGGACGTGCGAGGCCTCGGCGTCGTCGGCGGGCTGGGGCGACTCGGGGGCGGTCACGGGGGCTCCTCGTTACGGGGCAGTGCGCTGCACAAAGAAGCCTACCTAGCTGCTGGCCAGACCGGTGACCGGGTACACTTCGACTGGCAACTTCGCCGGGTTGGCGCAATTGGCTGACGCGGAGGTCTCAAACACCTCTGTCCGAAAGGACGTGTGGGTTCGAATCCCATACCCGGCACCGCCTTGAAAGCGGACTTTCACCTTCGTGTGAAAGTCCGCTTTCGTCATACATACGCCTGCTCGGTGGCGCAGAGTGAGCATATGGTCTTCCATGGCACAGATGTGCGGCAGCAGGCACTCGTCCTCCTGCGGGGCGGAGCGAAGAACGCGGACGTGGCTCGCAGGCTGCGCGTGCCCCCGGGCACGATCGGCTATTGGAAGCACGTGGACCGCACGGAGCGCGGCGCGTGTCCGGGCAGACCCACCGCCCCGTGTCCCCGTTGTCACGGAAGGGAACTGGACGGCGCCTCGTACGCGTACCTCCTGGGCCTCTATCTCGGTGACGGGCACATCAGCCACTACTCGACCCATCGAACGCCGAACCTCATGATCACGCTTGACGACACGTGGCCCGGGGTTCAGGACGAGGCCGAGGCGGCCATGCGCCGCGTGTTTCCGGACAACGCGACGTGCCGCGTCCGGAGGAAGGGCTGTCACAACGTCAAGGTGTACTCCCTGCACCTAACCTGCCTCTTCCCCCAGCACGGCCCCAGAAGCAAGCACGAGAGACGCATCGCTCTGGAAACCTGGCAACAGGAACTCGTCGACGTACACACCTGGGCGTTCATCCGGGGGCTCATTCACTCCGATGGATGCCGGACCATCAATTGGACCACCCGGCTCGTCGGCGGGGAGCACAAGAGGTACGAGTACCCGCGGTACTTCTTCACCAACAAGTCGGACGACATCCGGAAACTGTGTGGTGACGCCCTCAGCAAGGTCGGAGTCCAGTGGACGACGCTCGCCCGGGGCAGCGATCCGTACAACATCTCCATCGCCCGCAAGGCGTCCGTCGCCCTCATGGACGCCCACGTCGGGGCCAAGTACTGAGCGTTCAGCCCGCCACCGGGTCCCCGATGCGGTGGACCCGCACCAGGTTGGTCGAGCCGGCGACCCCCGGCGGGGACCCCGCGGTGATCACGACGATGTCGCCCGGGCGGCAGCGGCCGATGCGCAGGAGTTCCTCGTCGACCTGGGCCACCATCGCGTCCGTGGACTCGACGTGCGGGCCGAGGAAGGTCTCCACTCCCCAGGTGAGGTTGAGCTGGGAGCGGGTTGCCGGGTCCGGGGTGAAGGCGAGCAGGGGAATCGGCGAGCGGTAGCGGGAGAGCCGCTTGGCCGTGTCACCGGACTGGGTGAAGGCCACCAGGAAGGCCGCGCCCAGGAAGTCGCCCATCTCGGCGGCGGCCCGCGCCACGGCTCCGCCCTGGGTGCGGGGCTTGTTCCGTTCGGTGAGGGGCGGGAGTCCCTTGGCGAGGACGTCCTCCTCGGCCGCCTCGACGATCCGGCTCATGGTGCGGACCGTCTCGATCGGGTAGCGGCCGACGCTGGTCTCTCCGGAGAGCATCACGGCGTCGGTGCCGTCGATGACGGCGTTCGCCACGTCGCTCGCTTCGGCGCGGGTGGGGCGGGAGTTGTCGATCATCGAGTCGAGCATCTGGGTGGCGACGATGACCGGCTTGGCGTTGCGCTTGGCGAGCTTGACCGCTCGCTTCTGGACGATCGGCACCTGCTCCAGGGGCATTTCGACGCCCAGGTCGCCGCGGGCGACCATGATGCCGTCGAAGGCGGCGACGATCTCTTCGATGTTCTCGACGGCCTGCGGCTTCTCGACCTTGGCGATGACGGGGAGTCGGCGCCCCTCCTCGTCCATGATCCGGTGCACGTCGTCGATGTCCCGGGCGCTGCGGACGAAGGAGAGGGCGATGACGTCGGCGCCGATGCGCAAGGCCCAGCGGAGGTCTTCGATGTCCTTCTCGGAGAGGGCCGGTACGGAGACGGCGACGCCGGGCAGGTTGAGGCCCTTGTTGTCGGAGATCATGCCGCCCTCGATCACGCGGGTGCGTACGCGGGGACCGTCGACGGCGGTGACTTCCAGGGTGACGCGGCCGTCGTCGACGAGGATGCGTTCGCCGGCGGTCACGTCTTCGGCGAGGCCGGCGTAGGTGGTGCCGCAGCAGTTGCGGTCACCCTCCATGGGCTCGACAGTGATGGTGAACTCGTCTCCGCGTTCAAGGAGTACGGGTCCTTCGCGGAAGCGGCCGAGACGGATCTTCGGGCCTTGAAGGTCTGCGAGGACGCCGACGCTGCGGCCGGTTTCGTCGGAGGCTTTGCGGACGCGTTGGTAGCGCTCCTCGTGTTCGGCGTAGCCGCCGTGGCTGAGGTTGAGGCGGGCCACGTCCATTCCGGCCTCGACCAACGCCTTGATCTGGTCGTATGTTTCGGTGGCGGGCCCAAGGGTACAAACGATTTTCGCTCGGCGCATGGGTCGAGCCTAGGGCTTACCCACCAGTAGGAAGTTGGCCTGGCATGACTACCCAACAACCTTTCCATGAAAGGTTGTTGACAAGTATTGAATCTGTGCGCCGGGGTGCTCTGATGAGCGTTCCGCGCACCCCGCGCACCCCGGCTCAGAGTGCGGGCGGCCTCATGGTGAACCGTGCCACGACCTCGGCTGTGACCGTCTGCCGCTGTGGTTCGAGGTCCAGCGGGGGCATCCCCTCGGTTTCCTCGGCCGTGTAGGACACCCTCCGCATGTGGAGGGCGGGGTGCCCCGCGCCCATGGCTTCGGGTGATCCCGCGTCCGACAGTTCGAGGAGCGCGGAGAGGGAGGTGCCGAGCGCCTCGGCGTAGGCCCGCGCCTGCCGCACGGCTTCCGTCACCGCGAGACGCCGGGCTTCGGCGTGTACCGGGGAGTCCGGTCGCAGCGCCCACCACGGTCCCTCGACGCGGGTCAGCTCCAGGTCGCCGAGGCGGGTGACCAGGTCGCCGAGGACGGTGAAGTCGGTGAGTTCGACCGTCAGGCGGACCCGGCCCGCATGGGCGCGCACCCGCTCGCCGCGACCGCGCTTGCCGAGTTCCGGGGAGATCGAGAATCCGCCCGTCTCCAGTTTCTCGACGGCGCCTCCCAGGGCCTTCACCAGGTCGAGCACGCGGGCGTTGCGGCGGGTCAGTTCTGCGAGCGTTGCCGAGCGGTCGGTGCCCCGGACGGAGACGGTGACGGAGATCCGGGCCAGTTCGGGGTCGACCTCCAGGCGGCCGGTGCCGCGGACGGTCACCTGGGGCGCTTCGGGGGTGGCGTGTTCCTGTGTCACGTCCTGGGCTCCTCGCGTGGGTACCGGTTGGTCCACCGAACACTTTCCCACTCCGTAACCCGAAAGGGCTGTTGTCGACGTGGCGCCTGGGCCAGAATCTACGCGCGTTGTGCGCCATGGTCGGCGCCTGCGCCACCGCACACAAGGGGAGAACACGCATGCCGCTGAATCGCAGGACGTTCCTGGAGCGCTCGGCCGCCGCCGGTGCCGGAGTGGCCGTCGCCGGAGCCGTCGCCGTTCCCGCCGAGGCCCACGGTCCCGGCCGCCCGCGTCCGCAGAAGCGGTACTCCTTCACGGTGATGGGCACCACCGACCTGCACGGCAACGTCTTCAACTGGGACTACTTCACGGACAAGGAGTTCGACGACAAGGCGCACAACGACGTGGGCCTGGCCAAGATCTCCACGCTGGTGAACCGGGTGCGCACCGAGAAGGGCCGGGGCAACACCCTCCTCATCGACGCCGGTGACACCATCCAGGGCACCCAGTTGTCGTACTACTACGCCAAGGTCGACCCCATCACCCGGGCCGGTGGTCCCGTGCACCCGATGGCCCGGGCCATGAACGCCATCGGGTACGACGCGGCCGCGCTCGGGAATCACGAGTTCAACTACGGCATTCCGGTGCTGCGGAAGTTCGAGGAGCAGTGCGACTTCCCTCTGCTCGGCGCCAATGCGCTCGACGCGAAGAGCCTGCGGCCGGCCTTCCCCCCGTACAGCATGCACCGGCTGCGCACCCCGCACGGGAAGGACGTGCGGGTCGCGGTGCTCGGTCTGACCAATCCGGGGATCGCGATCTGGGACAAGGCGAACGTCACCGGGAAGATGGTCTTCCCGGGGCTGGAGGAGCAGGCTGCGAAGTGGGTGCCGAAGCTGCGCTCCATGGGCGCTGACGTGGTGGTCGTTTCGGCGCACTCGGGGTCCTCCGGCACTTCCTCGTACGGTGACCAGTTGCCGTACGTCGAGAACGCGGCCGGGCTGGTCGCCGAGCGGGTTCCGGGCATCGACGCGATCCTGGTGGGGCACGCGCACACCGAGATCCCCGAGTACCGGGTCGCGAACGAGGAGACGGGGCGGGAGGTCGTCCTCTCCGAGCCGTTGAAGTGGGGGCAGCGTCTCACCCTGTTCGACTTCGACCTGGTCTGGGAGCGGGGTCGCTGGGTCGTCGAGGGGGTCGGTGCCCGGGTGCTCAACTCGAATGCGGTCGAGGAGGACCCGGAGATCACCGGGCTGCTGGCCGAGGAGCACCGGGAGGTCGTGGCGTACGTCAACCAGGTCATCGGGACCTCCACGGAGGCCATGACGACGGTCGAGGCGCCGTGGAAGGACGAGCCGATCATCGACCTGATCAACGTCGTGCAGGCCGAGACCGTGCGGGAGGGGCTCGCCGGCGGTGCGTACGCGGGCCTGCCGGTGCTCTCGCAGGCCTCGTGCTTCTCGCGCACGGCCCGCATTCCGGCCGGGCAGGTCACCATCAAGGATGCCGCCGGTCTGTATCCCTTCGAGAACACCCTGGAGGCGCGTCTGTTGACGGGTGCCCAGGTGAAGGACTATTTGGAGTACTCGGCGAAGTACTACGTCCAGACCCCGCCGGGGGTGCCCGTGGACACCGCGAAGCTGACCAATGCGGACGGCACGCCGGACTACAACTACGACGCGGTGTCGGGCCTGACCTATGAGGTCGACATCGCGAAGCCGGTGGGTTCGCGGATCGTGGGGCTGGCCTTCGAGGGGCGTCCGCTGGACCCGGCGGCGCAGTTCGTGCTCGCGGTGAACAACTACCGGGCGAGTGGTGGCGGGGCGTTCCCGCACGTGGCGAACGCTCCGCAGTTGTGGACCGATTCGAACGAGATCCGCAACACCATCATCCAGTGGGTGAAGGCGAAGGGCACGGTCGATCCGGGCCTCTTCGCCTCCGTGGACTGGAAGGTGACCCGGGACGGCGTGCCGGTCTTCTAGTTCCTACTGTTGGACGAGGGGCGTCAGCTTCTGGCCTTGGGCCGGAATGCCGGGCGCCCCTCGCGTTTCCAGTCCGAAGCTGGTGAAGGCCGTGCGGCGCGGCAGCGGGTACGGCTCCTTGCCGGTGATCGAGTTGAGGATGGTCGCGCTGCGCCAGGCCGCGAGGCCGAGGTCGGGGGCGCCGACGCCGTGGGTGTGGCGTTCGGCGTTCTGGACGTACACGGAGCCGGTGACGGCGGGGTCGAGGACGAGTCGGTACTGCTCGTCGATCCGGGGGCGGCCGGTGGAGTCGTGGCGCAGGTACGGGTCGAGGCCGGCGAGCATGCGGCCCGTGGGGCGCTCGCGGTAGCCGGTGGCGAGGACGACGGCGTCGGTGGTGAGTCGGGAGCGGGTCGACTGTTGGAGGTGTTCCAGGTGGAGTTCGACCTGGGTGGTGGCGACCCGGCCGGCGGTGCGGACGCGGACGCCGGGGGTGAGGACGGCGTCGGGCCAGCCTCCGTGCAGGGTGCGGCGGTAGAGCTCGTCGTGGATGGCGGCGATGGTGTCGGCGTCGATGCCCTTGTGCAACTGCCATTGACGGGGGCCGAGTTCGCTGCGCACGGATTCGGGCAGGGCGTGGAAGTAGCGGGTGTAGTCGGGGGTGAAGTGTTCCAGGCCGAGCTTGGAGTACTCCATCGGGGCGAAGGCTTCGGTGCGGGCCAGCCAGTGGATGCCTTCCTTGCCCCGGGGGCGGGCCCGGAGCAGGTCGAGGAAGACTTCGGCGCCGGACTGGCCGGATCCGATGACGGTGACGTGTCGGGCGCGCAGCAGGGTCTCGCGGTGGGTGAGGTAGTCGGCGGAGTGGATCACGGGGACGCCGGGGGCGTCGACCAGGGGGCGTAGTGGTTCGGGGACGTACGGTTCGGTGCCGACGCCCAGGACGACGTTGCGGGTGTAGGAGCGTCCGAGGGCTTCGGCTTCGCCGTCCGGGTCGATCTGGGTGAAGTCGACTTCGAAGAGGTGTCGTTCGGGGCTCCAGCGGACGGAGTCGACTTGGTGGCCGAAGTGCAGGCCGGGGAGTCGTTCGCTGACCCAGCGGCAGTAGGCGTCGTACTCGGCGCGCTGGATGTGGAACTTCTCGGCGAAGTAGAAGGGGAAGAGGCGTTCGCGGCTCTTCAGGTAGTTGAGGAAGGTCCAGGGGTTGGCGGGGTCGGCGAGGGTGACCAGGTCGGCGAGGAAGGGGACCTGGAGGGTGGCTCCGTCGAGGAGGAGGCCCGGGTGCCAGTGGAAGGCCGGGTTCTGTTCGTAGAAGGCGGTGGCGAGGCCGCCGGGGACGCCTTGTGCGAGGGCGGCGAGCGAGAGGTTGAAGGGGCCGATGCCGATGCCCACCAGGTCGTGGGGCTGGTCGGGGTCGTGTGGGGTGGTGCCGGTCATCGGTGCGTGCTGCCTTCCACGAGGGTGAGGATCTGGGTGAGGTCGTCGGGGGTGGCGTGGGGGTTGAGGAGGGTGGCCTTGAGCCAGAGGCGGCCGTCGGCCCGGGCCCGGCCGAGGACGGCGCGGCCTTCGGTGAGGAGGGTGCGGCGGATCGCGGCGACGCCGTCGTCGGTGGCGGAGCGGGGTCGGAACAGGACGGTGGTGAGGGTCGGTCGGGCCCTCAGTTCGAGTCCGGGGGTCTTTTCCACCAGGTCGGCGAGGTCGTGGGCGAGGTCCATGCAGCGGTCGACGAGGGCGCCGAGGCCGGTGCGGCCGAGGGCGCGGAGGGTGACGGCGGTCTTGAGGACGTCGGGGCGGCGGGTGGTGCGCAGGGAGCGGCCGAGCAGGTCGGGGAGGCCGGCTTCGGTGTCGTCTGCGGCGTTGAGGTAGTCGGCGGTGTGGTCGAGGGGGGCGAGGTCGGTGGGGTCGCGGACGGCGAGGATTCCTGCGGCGGCGGGTTGCCAGCCGAGTTTGTGGAGGTCGACGGTGACGGTGCGGGCCCGGTCGAGGCCGTCGAGGAGGTGGTGGTGGGTGGGGCTGAAGAGGAGCGGGCCTCCGTAGGCGGCGTCGACGTGGAGGTCGGCCCCGTGGGTGTCGCAGAGGTCGGCGATGGCGGGGACGGGGTCGATGAGGCCTTCGTCGGTGGTGCCGGCGGTGGCGGCGACGAGGAGGGGGCCTCGGACGTGGGTGAGGGCTTCGTCGAGTGCGGCCGGGTCCAGGGTGCCGTTCGGGGTGGGGACGGTGATCGGCTGGGGCAGGCCGAGGAGCCAGGTGGCGCGGCGGAGGGAGTGGTGGGCGTTGGCGCCGATGACGGCCTGGACGGTGCCGTGTCGTTCCCTGGCGAGGAGCAGGGCGAGTTGGTTGGATTCGGTGCCGCCGGTGGTGATGAGTGCGTCGGGGGCTTCTGCCCCGGGGAAGACTTCGGCGGCGAGGGCGGCGGTGGTCTTCGTTTCCAGGGCGGAGGCGGCGGGGGCCTGGTCCCAGGAGTCCATGGACGGGTTCAGTGCGGAGGCGGCCAGGTCCGCGGCGACGGCGAGGGCGAGGGGCGGGGTGTGGAGGTGGGCGGCGCAGAGGGGGTGGGCGGGGTCTGCGGCGCCTTCTGCCAGGGCGCGGACGAGGGTGTGGAGGGCCTCGTGGGGGCCGGTGCCTCGTGGGGGGAGCGCCGCGCCGAGCCGGTCGATCCGGTGGGCCGCGGCTTCCGGTCCTCCTGCCGGGAGGGGACCGCCCCTGGCGCGGGTTCCTTCGCGGAGGGCGTCGAGGGCGGTGCCCAGCAGGTGGCTGAGGGCGGTGGGGTCGACGGCGAGGGGCGGGGGTGCGGCACGCATGGACGACAGGGTGCCGGGGGTGGCCGGGGCTTGTCCGGGGAGTCGGCTCTTGTGACCCGAACGGGGGACGGGCCGGGGTGGGGTGTTCGCGGTTCCGGCCGGTGGGGCGTCCGTCCGGGCGGGTGTTCCCGGTGTTCGGGGGGCGGGGCCGGTCGGTGGCCGGGGCCGCCGGTGCGCACCGGGTGTTCCGGTGGGGCGGGGCACGACCGGCTCGCCGGGACGGGCGGGCCGGTCGTGCCCCGTCGGGGACGGGCGGGGGTCAGCCGCGCACGTGCAGGGCCCTGCGCAGGTCGTCCAGTTGGTCGACGAGCTTGCGGCGCAGGGCGGGGGTCATCTCGTCCTGGGCGAGGTGGCGGTCCCCCAGGGCGAGGGAGTCGGGGTCGACCGCGTACGCGGGGAAGGCGTAGCGGCCGGCGGCTTCGGCCATTGCGGCTCCCCGGCGGTCCGCGAGCGCGGTGGCGGCCTCGTAGAAGCGGGGCACGTACTCCTTGACCAGGTCGGCGTGTTCGGGTTGCCAGAACCCTTGGGCGGTGGCGGTGAAGAGGTAGTTGGAGAGGTCGTCGGTGGCGAAGAGGGCGGTCCAGGCGGCTGCCTTCGCCTCCGGGGTGGGGAGGGCCGCCCGGCAGCGGGCCGCGCCTTCCCGGCCGGTGGCGCTGGGGTCCCGTTCCAGTTCGGCGGCGATCGTGGCTTCGTCGGTCGCGCCGAGGACGGCGAGGCGGGCGAGGATGCGCCAGCGGAGCTCGGGGTCGAGTTCCGGGCCGCCGTGGACGGTGCCCTCGTCGAGCCAGGAAGCGATCTTGTCGGGTGTGGTGGCGCTGTCGATGCAGGCGCGGACTGCGGTGAGGCGGAGGCCGGGTTCTTCGCCGTCCTCGGTGCGGCGCAGCAGGGTGCGGGCGATCTCGCCGATCTCGGCGAGGGCGGCGGGGCGTGCGGCTTCGGGGACGTACCGGTCGGCGATCTGGGTGCGGGCGAATCCGAGGACGCCTTGGACCAGGGCGAGTTCGGTCTCCTGGGTGAGGTGGGTGCGGGCGGCTGCCAGGTAGGCGTCGGGCTCCAGTTGGCCGTCGCGGACCATGTCGCGCAGGCTGTTCCAGGCGACGGCGCGGCTGACGGCGTCGGGGAGGGCGCCGAGGGTCGACAGGAGGGTGTGCCGGGAGGCGTCGTCGAAGCGCACCTTGGCGTAGGTGAGGTCCTCTTCGTTGAGGAGGACGAGGGCGGGGCGGGGGCCGGTCAGTTCGAGCGGCGTTTCCTGGGGGACGTCGATCTCGTGCCGCTCGCGCAGTACGGGGGCGTCGAGGGCGTCCCGGTCGTAGATGCCGACGGCGATCCGGTGCGGGCGGCTGCCGTCGTGGTCGACGGTGAGCTTCCAGTGGAGGCCCTCGCCGTCGAGTCGTGGGGTGAGGGTGTCCACGCCCGTGGTGCGGAGCCACTGCTCGGCCCAGGCGTGGACGTCGCGGTCGGTGGCGGCGGCGAGGTTGTCGATGAAGTCGGCGAGGGTGGCGTTGCCGAACTTGTGCCGCTTGAAGTGGTTGTTGATGCCGGCGAGGAAGTCCTTCTCGCCGAGCCACGCGACGAGTTGGCGCAGGGCGGAGGCGCCCTTGGCGTAGGAGATGCCGTCGAAGTTGAGCAGTGCGGAGGCGGTGTCGGGGACGGCTTCCGGGGCGGGGGCCACGGGGTGGGTGGAGGGTCGTTGGTCGGCCTCGTATCCCCAGGCCTTGCGGGTGGTGCCGAAGTCGATCCAGGTGTCGGGGAAGAGGTCGGCGCAGGCTTCGTTGACGGTCTGGAAGCCCATGTACTCGGCGAAGGACTCGTTCAGCCAGATGTCGTCCCACCAGCGCAGGGTGACCAGGTCGCCGAACCACATGTGGGCCATTTCGTGGGCGATGACCATGGCGCGGGTCTGTCGCTCGGTGACGGTGACGGCGGAGCGGAAGACGAACTCGTCGCGGAAGGTGACGAGTCCGGGGTTCTCCATGGCGCCGGCGTTGAACTCGGGGACGAAGGCCTGGTCGTAGGAGTCGAAGGGGTAGGGCTCTTCGAACTTCTCGTGGTACCGGTCGTAGCAGGCCTTGGTGACGGCGAGGATCTCGTCGGCGTCGGCGTCGAGGTGGGCGGCGAGGGAGCGGCGGCAGTGGATGCCGAAGGGCAGGCCCGCGTGCTCGGTGCGGACGGTGTGCCAGGGGCCGGCGGCGACGCAGACGAAGTAGGTGGAGAGCAGGGGGGTGCGGGCTGCTTTCCAGGTGCCGTCGGGCTGCTGCTCGGTGATGCCGTTGGACAGGACGGTCCAGCCCTCGGGGGCGGTGACGGTCAGTTCGAAGACGGCCTTGAGGTCGGGCTGGTCGAAGGCGGCGAAGACGCGCTGGACGTCTTCCATGAACAGCTGGGTGTAGACGTACGACTCGCCGTCGGTGGGGTCGGTGAAGCGGTGCATGCCCTCGCCCGTGTGGGAGTAGCGCATGGTGGTGGTGACCCGCAGTTCGTGGTCGCCTTCGGTCAGGGTGAGCGGGAGGCGGTTGCCGTCCAGGTCCGTGACGTCGAGGTCCGCCCCGTCGAGGGTGGCGGAGTGCAGGGTGACGGGCTTCAGCTCGACGAAGGTGTCCCCGGCGGTGCGGGCGGTGAATCGGATGGTGCTGGTGGACTCGAAGGTCTCGGCGCCGGTGGTGAGGTCGAGGTCCACCTGGTACCGGTGGACGTCGAGGAGCTGGGCACGGGTCTGCGCTTCGTCGCGCGTCAGTACGGACATGCGCCCTATGCTGCCCGATCGGCACGGGCCTCGGCAGGGGTGTGGGGCGGGGAAGATCGGTCAGGCGAGGCCGGAGCCGTTGAGGTGGGTGAAGGCCGCGGTGATGCGGGGGCGGTCGTAGCCGTGGGGTCCGGTGGCGCCGCTGGAGACCAGGGCGTGGAGCAGGAGTCGGGCCTTGGCGGGGTCGAGTCGTCCGGCCGGGATCAGTCCGTGGTGCAGCAGGTCGTGCTCGGAGCCGGGGCCGCGGTAGGTGTGCGCGAGGGTGCTGCCGCTGCCGGTGCGGGAGGCGAGGACGACGGGGATGCGGCGGGCGAGGGCCGCGAGGGGTTCGACGAGCGGGGCGGGGGCGTGTCCGGCGCCGAAGGCGGCGACGACGAGGCCTTGGAAGCGTTCGTCGACGGCTTCGAGGAGTTCTCCGCGGTCGCCGAGGGAGAGGGTGACGAGCGCCACCCGGATCGCGGGGTCGAGGGTGAGCGGGCAGGGTGCGGTGGGGGTGGTGGGGCGGAACAGGATCCGGGGTTCGCCCTCGACGACGGCGCCGATGGGTCCGGTGCCGGGCGAGGCGAAGGTGGCGATCGAGGTGGTGTGGGTCTTGCGGGCGTGGCGGGCGGCGTGGATCTCGTCGGCGAGGACGACGAGGACGCCGAGGTCGCGGCAGGCGGGGTCGGCGGCGACGGCGAGGGCGGCGGCGAGGTTGGCGGGGCCGTCGGCGCCGGGCAGGTCGGGGCGGCGCATGGCGCCGGTGACGGCGATCGGCTGCTCGGTGGTGCAGAGCAGGTCGAGCAGGAAGGCGGTCTCCTCCAGGGTGTCCGTTCCCTGGACGACGACCGCGCCCGAGCCGTCGGCGACGGCCGTCCGCACTTCTTCGGCGAGGGCCGCCAGGTCTTCGAAGGAGAGGCTGGCGCTGGGAACGCGGCGGAAGTCCCGCAGGACGACGTCCTCGGGGGCGTCGAGGCCGGCGAGGACCTCCCGGCCGGTCATGCGGTTGGCGTCACCGCCTCGTGCGGAGATGGTTCCTCCGAGGGTGAAGACGGTGACGCGGCCCATCAGTGTGCTCCGTCCGCAAGTGTCTCGTGGTGTCGGATGACTTCCGCGATGATGAAGTTGAGGAGCTTCTCCGCGAAGGCCGGGTCCAGTCTCGCGCTCTCGGCGAGTTCCCGCAGCCGGGCGATCTGGCGGGCCTCGCGGGCGGGGTCGGCGGGCGGCAGGTGGTGCTTCGCCTTGAGGACGCCGACCTGCTGGGTGCACTTGAAGCGCTCCGCGAGCATGTGGACGACGGCCGCGTCGATGTTGTCGATGCTCTCGCGCAGGCGGGTCAGCTCGGCGGTGACGGTCGGGTCGATCTCGCTGGTGTCGCTCATGGTCGGCGAGCCTATCCGGATCTTCCGGGGATGGTGGGCGGGTGTTCGGGATCCGGAACGCGGTCGCTCCAGCCGCCGTGGACCGTGCGTCCCTGCTGCTCGCGGAAGCGGATGGGGGCGGTGCCGACCCGGCGGGTGAAGAGTCGGGAGAAGTAGGCGGCGTCGTCGTAGCCGACGCGGCGGGCGACGGCGGAGACGGGCAGTTCGGTGGCGGCGAGGAGTTCCTTGGCGCGGCCGAGGCGGACGGTGAGCAGGTAGTCCTTGGGGCTGCAGCCGGCGGCGCGGCGGACGGCGGTGCGCAGTTCTGCGGGGGTCATGCCGTGTCGGGCGGCGTGGTCGGCGACGGAGAGGGGCTGGAAGGCGTCGCGGGCGAGGGCGGCGAGGACCGGGTCGCCGTCGGCGTTGGTGTCGGCGCGGGCGCGGCGGAGGGCGACGAGGAGTTCGTGGACGGCGGCTGCGGTCTCGACCTCCAGGAGGGGGTTGCCGGGGCGGGCGGCGCGGGCGATCCGGGCGATGGCGGTGCGGGCCGGGGCGGCGTCGGAGAGGGGGACGACGGGGCGGTCGGGTTCGATGTAGCCGAGTTCGGTGTAGGTGGTGGCGGCGGGTCCGGTGAAGTCGACGAAGGCCTCGTCCCAGCCGGTGCCGGGGTCGGCGGCGTAGTGGTGGGGGGTGCCGGGGGTGAGCCAGATGAGGGCGGGGGCGGTGACGGGGGTGCGGCGGCCGTCGGGGCCCCGGTACCAGCCGCTGCCGGCGGAGACGACGACGGCGACGTGGTGGTCGAGGGTGCGCGGGCCGACGGTGGGCAGGGTGCCGTGCTGGAGTCCGACGCCGAGGCAGACGAGGCCGAGGCGGTGGTGGACGGGGCTGGGCGTGAAGTAGCGCATCCAGGTGTGGTACATGCCGCGTCCCGCTCCCTCTAAGGTCCAAACTGCGACGATCTTTGTCCATGGACCGCGTCACCGCCAGGGGGTGAGGGTGAGGGCATGAGCACGTTCGCTGTGGGTGACGGGGACTTTCTGCTCGACGGGCGGCCGGTGCGGCTGTTGTCGGGGGCGCTGCACTACTTCCGGGTGCACGAGGGGCACTGGGAGCACCGGCTCGGGATGCTGCGTGCGATGGGCCTCGACTGCGTCGAGACGTACGTGCCGTGGAACCTGTACGAGCCGGAGCCGGGGCGGTACGGGGACGTGGCGGCGCTGGGCCGGTTCCTGGACGCGGTGGCGCGGGCGGGGATGCGGGCGATCGTGCGCCCGGGGCCGTACATCTGTGCCGAGTGGGAGAACGGCGGTCTGCCGCACTGGTTGACCGGGCCGCTGGGGCGGCGGGTGCGGAGCCTGGACCCGGAGTTCCTGGCGCCGGTGGAGTCCTGGTTCCGGCGGTTGCTCCCGCAGGTGGTGGAGCGGCAGGTGGACCGGGGCGGGCCGGTGGTCCTGGTGCAGGTGGAGAACGAGTACGGGAGTTACGGAAGCGACCGGGGCTATCTGGAGTGGGTGGCGGCGTTGCTGCGTGACTGCGGGGTGGGCGTTCCGCTGTTCACCTCGGACGGGCCCGAGGACCACATGCTGACGGGCGGTTCGCTGCCGGGGGTGCTCGCGACGGCGAACTTCGGTTCGGGGGCGCGGGAGGGTTTCGCGACGTTGCGCCGCCACCGGCCGTCGGGGCCGCTGATGTGCATGGAGTTCTGGTGCGGCTGGTTCGACCACTGGGGTGTGGAGCGGGCGGGGCGGGACGCGTCGGACGCCGCGGCGGCGCTGCGGGAGGTCCTGGAGTGCGGGGCGTCGGTCAATGTGTACATGGCGCACGGCGGGACGAACCACGCGGGCTGGGCGGGTGCGAACCGGGCCGGTGAGTTGCACGACGGTCCGCTGCGGGCGACGGTGACCTCGTACGACTACGACGCCCCGGTGGACGAGGCGGGGCGGCCGACGGAGAAGTACTGGGCCTTCCGCGAGGTGCTCGCGGCGTATGCGGAGGGGCCGCTGCCGGAGGTGCCGGAGGCGCCGGTCCGGTTGGCGGCGCCGGTCGTCGGTTCGCTGGACTCCCATGCGCCGCTCGGCCGGGTCCTGGAGGCGCTCGGCGGCGAGGAGACGGTGACGCCGGTGCCGCCGACCTTCGAGGAGTTGGGCGTGGACCGGGGCCTGGTCCGTTACCGGGTGGCGGTGCCCGGTCCCCGGCAGCCGTATCCGCTGGGGGTGACGGGGCTGCGCGACCGGGCGGTGGTGTACGTGGACGGGCTGCCGGCGGGGGTGCTGGACACGACGGACGGCGAGGACGTGGTGCTCGACGACCCGGTGGCGGGTCCCGCGCTGGTGGACCTGTGGGTGGAGTCCCTGGGGCGGGTCAACTACGGGCCGCGGCTCGGGGAGCCCAAGGGGATCACCGGAGGCGTGCGGCACGAGCGGCAGTACCTGCACGGGGTGCGGGCGCGGGGGCTGCGGCTCGACGCCTTCGAGGCGGCGGCGGTCGACGGGGTGGCGTTCGGTGCGGTGCCGGCGGAGCGGGGGCCCGGTCTGTACCGGGGTTCACTGGATGTGGTGGGGGCGGGGGACGCGTGGCTGCGGCTGCCGGGGGCGACCCGGGGCTTCGTGTGGGTGAACGGCTTCTGCCTGGGTCGCTACTGGGCGGCCGGGCCGCAGGACGCGCTGTTCGTGCCGGGTCCGGTGCTGCGGGAGGGCGCGAACGAGGTGTGGTTGTTGGAGGTGGAGGGCGCGGCGGGGACGGGCCCGGTGCTGGATCCCGTTTAGGGGCGGGAGGCGGATCCCGTCCGGGGCGGGAGGGCGCTCCGGGGGCCGAGGCCGCCCCGGGGCGCCCGTGCCGGTGTGCGGCTACAGCGTGGCGGCGGCGGAGGTGATGGCGGCGGCGAAGGTCGAGACCTCCGTGTAGACGCCGGGGTAGCCGGGGCGTGCGCAGCCCTCGCCCCAGCTCACGATGCCGACCTGGATCCAGGCCCCGTCCTCGTCCTTGCGGAACATGGGGCCGCCGGAGTCGCCCTGGCAGGTGTCGACCCCGCCTTGGTTGTAGCCCGCGCAGATCTCCTCGGCCGGGACGAGGTCGCTGCCGTAGGCGGCCTGGCAGGTGGCGTCGGGCACGAACGGGACGTTCGCCTTGCGCAGGTGGCGCTGCTGCGCTCCGCCCTCACGGGCGGCGCCCCAGCCGGCCACGGTGAAGGTGCCGCTGTTGTGGGCGGGGGTGTCGGCGATCTTCAGGGTGGGCAGTGCGGTGAGGGGTTCGGCGAGCTTGATCAGGGCCCAGTCCTTGCCCTGTCCGTGGTAGCCGGGTGCTTGGAAGACCTCGGTCGACCTGACCTTGATGGCGCTGGGGGAGCGGAGGTCCACGACGCCTGCGGTGACGGTGATGTCGGTGTTGCTGCCGGTGCCGCTGACGCAGTGGGCGGCGGTGAGGACGACCTGCGGTCTGATCAGGGAGCCTCCGCAGCCCATGGAGAGCCTGACCATCCAGGGGAACTCTCCCTGGACGGCGCGCGTGCCGCCGACGACGGGAGTGGGGACGGCGGGGGCGGGGGCGGGGACGGCGGACGCGGGGGCGGGCTGGAGGCTGACGGCGGCCAGGGCGACGGTGCCGGCGGCTGCCGCCTTCCGGAGGGCACGGACCACGGGGTTCTGCTTCACGTGTCTTCCTTCTCTCGTGGGGGGTCGGCCCGGACGGGGCAACGGCACCGGGGCGCGCCGGCGGCACGTGGCCGTCCGGACGCGCCCGGACGGTGGGCAGCGCTCAACTTCCGTCGCGAGAAAGCCTTTTCTGCCGGGCGCGTTGGGGGGACCGTACAGTGGAGGAGAGGGGGGATCCGGCATGCCGAACCGTGATGGGGCCGACCGTGTGGTGCACGGCTTCCCCCACCGCGCCACCGTGCGGGCCTCCCTCACCGCGCTCTACCGCCGCCTCTCCCCCGACGGAGTGCACCGCTACCCGGTCAGCGTGACGGCGGACGACGTGGCCCTCGGCGATGACGAGGACCTGTACCTCGGCACCCAGCGGGTGGCCGGTGCCCTGGTGCGGCACCTGCAGCTGCCCGAGGCGCGGATGGTGGTGAGCTTCCGTCCGTCGGAGCACGCGGCGACCGTCGAGCTCACCGCAGGCCCCGAGTACTTCGTCGAGCTCAACGACCGCTTCCGGTCACGGCGCCGGGACATCGGCGCGGCCCTCGCCCACGAGGTCACCCACGTCCTGTTGCACCGGCTCGGCCTCGGTTTTCCCGGCACCGCCGAGAACGAGGTCCTCACCGACGTGACCACCGCCTATCTGGGGGCCGGCTGGCTGCTGCTCGACGCGTACCGGCGGGACGGCGTCGAGAGCCAGCGGCTGGGCTATCTGACCCCGGAGGAGTTCGGCTACGTCCTCGCCAAGCGGGCCGAGGTCTTCGGCGAGGACCCCTCGCCGTGGTTCACCAGTCCGGTGGCGTACGAGGCGTGGGTGCGGGGCCGGGCGGAGGCCGCGCGGGAGCGGTGCGTGCCGCCGCTGGCCGGGGCGGGCTGGGCCGAGCGGCGGCGCTACGGCTGGGAGCGGCGGCGCGGCCGGGCCGGTGCGGGCGCCCCGTACGCCTTCGACGGCGGGGCCCCGGCGGCCGGGGTGTCCTTCCCGTGCCCGGTCTGTCGGCAGCGCCTGCGGATTCCGGCGGGGCGGGTGCTGCGGGCCAGGTGCGGGGTGTGCGCCACGGTCCTGGAGTGTGCCTCCTGACCTCCGTGCGGAGGGCGGATTTGCGCCGTCCGCCGACGACGGGTCAGGGTCGGCGCATGAGCACGCTGTTCGACGCGATCCTGGCCGGGGACGAGGACGGGGTCGTACGGGCCCTCCGGGACGGAGCGGACCCGGAGGTCCGGGACGACGGGGAGACGGCCCTGTACCGGGCGGCCGTCGGCGACGCGGCCGGGATCGTGCGGCTGCTGCTCGCCGCCGGGGCCGATCCGGACCGGGGCAGCGGCGGGGACGGCGGCGACCTCCCCCTGTGCGGTGCTGCCTGCGGCGGGCACACCGGGGCGGTGCGGGCGCTGCTCGCGGCGGGCGCGACGGCCGACCGGGAGGAGGCGTACGGCTTCACCGCCCTCGCCTGGGCGATCCGTCTCGGCCACGCCGACACGGCCCGGGTCCTCCTGGAGCACGGCGCCGCACCGGACCGGCCGGGTCCCGACGGACTCGTCCCGCTCGTCGCCGCCGCCCGGCGCGGCTCCACGGGGTGTGTCCGGGCGCTCCTCGACCACGGGGCGGGGGGCCGGGAGGCCGCGCTGCGGGAGGCGCGGCAGTGGATCGGCGTCGACCTCGCGGCCGAGCTGCGGCGCGGGCTCGTCGCAGGGCACGAGGGCGGGGAGACGTACGAGGCGGCCGTCCGGCGGGTCCGGGAGGACGGCGGGATCACGGTCGTCGTCGAACTGCTGCGGGCGGACGGCGCTCCGGGGCGGGGGGACGACCGGCAGACCGGCCATGCGGCGATCGCCACGCTGCTGGAGGCGGCGCTCGGTCTGCGCACTCCGCACGAGGAGCTCGCGGCACGGGCGCTGCGCTGCGGCGATCCCGAGCTCGACGACTGGACGACGGCGGTGGCCGAGCTCGCGGGGCGGGCCGACGAGGAGACCTTCGTGGCGGCGGCCGGTTGGTGCGCGTACCGCGATCCGCTGCGCCGGGCGCTCGGCGCGCGGGTGTTGGGGGCGCTGCCCGGCTTCGGACCGGGCGCGGTCCCGGTGCTGCGGAGGCTCGCCGCGGAGGCGGTGCCCCAGGGGCGGGAACCTCTGCTGTCCTGCGTGGAGGCGCTCGGGGAGTGCGGGGACGCGGCGGCCGTTCCCGAACTGCTGGCGGCGGCCGGGCATCCGGACGCGGTGGTGCGCCGGGCCGTGGCGGCGGCCCTCGCGGGGATCGTGCCGGCCGGTCACGTCGAGGCGCTCGGGGTGCTCCTCGGGCTGAGTCGGGACGGTGACGCCGGGGTCCGGGACTGGGCGACGTTGGCGCTCGCCGAGCTGCCGGACGACACCCCGCTCGTACGGGAGGGGCTGGCGGAGCGGCTCGGTGATGCCGATCCGGAGACCGCTGCGGAGGCGGCGCGCGGGCTGGCGATCCGTCAGGACCCGCGTGCGGTCGACGCCTTGGCGTCGATCCTTGCGGACGGCGGGGCGGACGGGGCGGCGCGCGAGACGGCGCTCGCCTCCCTCGTGCACGTCCGCGACCCCCGGGTCAGGACCCGGTTGGAGTGGACGACCCCGCGTCGGGGTTGACGGGGTGCCGTCGGTCCCGGTGCGGGGTCGGTGGGGGTTGCCGGGGTCGTGGGGCGGCTCCCGGCCGGGGTCAGGCGCCCTCCGTCGCCGCGGCCGGCGCCGGGGTCGGGGTGGGGGTCGGGGTGGGGGTCGACCGTGCCGGGAGCCGAAGGCTCAGCAGGGCCGTGAGGAGATAGGCGCCGAGCACCCAGGGCATCGCCGCGGCGAGCGAGAGGTCGGCGAAGTAGGCGGTTCCGATGGTCGCCGCGCCGAGGGCGCCGCCGGCTTGCTGCGCCGTCGAGAAGACTCCGGAAGCGCTGCCCGCGAGGGCGGCGGGGGCGGCCGACAGGACGATGTTGACGAGCGGGACGACGAGGAGGCCGAGGCCGGCTCCCGCGACGACGAGGCCGGGGACCAGGGGCCAGGCGCCGGTGTGGACGGGGGCGGCGCCCTCCATCGCGTACCAGTTCCAGCCGTAGCCGGCGGCCATCAGGACGGCCCCCGCCGTCGGGACGTAGCGACCGAGCCGGACCGCGAGGGCTTCGGCCGCCGGCGCGGTCAGGAAGCCGCCGACCGAGAAGGCCGCCATGAGGACGCCGGCCTGGGTGGGGGCGTACCCCTGGCCGCCCTGGAGCCAGATAGCGAAGACGAGGAAGAAGCCCTGCATGCCGAGGGCGAAGAGGAGTTGGACGGCGAGCCCGTAGGAGAAGGCGGGGACCCGGAACGTGCCGGTCGGGAAGATCGAGCCCCGGGTCGCCACGCCCGCCACGGCGAGCACGCCCGCGGCGAGCAGGACCCAGCCCCACGGCGGCCAGCCCCAGCCGCGGCCCTGGACGAGCGGGAGCACGACGGCGACGAGGCCGGCGGCGAGGACGAGGCTGCTGGGGACCGGGGGGCGGGTGGCGGTGCGCTCGCGGGTGGTGGGCACGAGGACGAGGGCCGCGGCGAGGGTCAGGAGCGCGACGGGAACATTGACGAGGAAGACGCTCCGCCAGCCGAGCCCGAAGAGGTCCGCGTCGGTGAGGACGCCGCCGAGCAGGAGCCCGATCGCGGAGGCGAAGCCGGCCACCGCCCCGTACATGCCGAAGACCTTGCCGCGCTCCTCGCCCGTGAAGAGGCTGTGGAAGGAGCCGAGGACCTGTGGCATGAGGACCGCCGCCGCCACGCCCTGGACGGCGCGGGCGGCGATCAGCTGGCCGGGGGTCTGGGCGAGGCCGCAGGCGAGGCTGGCGAGGCCGAAGCCGGCGGTGCCGGCGAGGAAGAGCGCCTTGCGGCCGTAGCGGTCGCCGAGCCGTCCGGCGACGACGAGGGTGGCGGCGAAGCCGAGCAGATAGGCCGAGACGGTCCACTGGAGGGTGCTCTCGGAGGCTCCGAGGTCGCGCCCGAGGGAGGGCAGGGCAACGTTGACGATGGTGACGTCGACCAGGTCCATCAGGGCGGCGACCATCATGACGACGGCGGCGGCCCAGCGGTGTGGCGCGGGACGGTGCGCGGTGGGTGGCACGAGCCCTCCTCAATTTATTTCGTTCGCTCGAACGAAATAAAAGATGCCAGGCACCCACCCGTGATCGCAAGTCTTTAGTTCGACCGAACGAAATGAATTTTGCTAGGCTCCCCCCCATGCCCATGAGCGAGCAGCAGTCGAGCGAGCAGGACCCGGGACGCGCCGAGGCCATCGCCGCCCTCACCGCCGCGGGCCGCGACTCCAGCGCCGCCTCGGTCGCCTTCCACTCGGCGATCGCCGCCCAACAGGACCTGGGCGCCACCGAGACCAAGACGCTCGACCTGCTCGAACGGCACGGCCCGCTGACCGCCAAGGAACTGGCCGAGCACTCCGGCCTGGCCCCCGCGTCCGTCACCGGGCTCGTCGACCGCCTGGAACGCAAGGGCTTCGTCCGCAGGGTGAAGCACCCGACGGACAAGCGCCGGGTGCTCGTCGAGCCCCGCCCCGAGAAGCTGGCCGAGCTCGCCCCCCTCTTCGACGACTGGGCGCGCGAGGTGCACGCCCTCTACGAGGAGTTCACCACCGCGGAGCTGACCACCATCACCCGCTTCCTCACCGGCGCGACCGAGCGCCAGCGGGCCGCGACCAAGCGGCTCACGAAGTAGCCTCCCCGGCCCCGTACACCGGCCCCGGCGGCTCCGCCTGCGCCAGCAGCTTCCGCACCGCCTCCCCCGCCCCCGCCGGGGTCCGTCGCGCCCCGGCGTCCTCCGTCGGACCCGGCCGCCACCCCTCCATGACGGTGAGGCGGCCCCCCTCGACCTCGAAGACCCGGCCGGTGACGCCCACCGAGTCGGCGGAGCCGAGCCACACCACCAACGGCGACACCTCCTCGGGCAGCGCGGCGAGTCCGCCGAAGGCCCGCTCGGTCATTCGGGTCCTCGCCGCCGGGGCGATCGCATTGACCTGCACCCCGTACCGGGCCAGCTCCGCCGCCGCGACGAGGGTGAGGCCGACGATCCCGGCCTTGGCCGCCGCGTAGTTGCCCTGCCCGACGCTGCCGAGGAGCCCGGCGCCCGAAGTGGTGTGGACGACCCGGGCCCGCGGGGTGCGTCCGGCCTTCGCCTCGGCCCGCCAGTGCGCGGCGGCGTGCCGGAGCGGCAGGAAGTGGCCCTTGGCGTGGACGCGCATGACGGCGTCCCAGTCCTCTTCGTCGAGGTTGACGAGCATCCGGTCGCGCAGGAAGCCGGCGTTGCTGACCAGGGTGTCGAGGCGTCCGTACGCGTCGAGGGCGGCGGCGATCAGGGAGGCGGCCCCCTCCGTGGTGGCGACGTCACCGCCGTGGGCGAGGGCCTCGCCGCCCGCGGCGCGGATCTCCTCGACCACCAGCGCGGCGGGGGCCTCGGGGCTCGGGCCACCGTCGAGGTCGACCCCGAGGTCGTTGACGACGACCCGGGCGCCCTCGGCGGCGAAGGCGAGCGCGTGCGCCCGTCCGAGCCCGCGGCCGGCTCCCGTCACGATCACGACCCTGCCGTCACACAGTCCCATGCGACTCCTCCTTGTTGGCGGTGGATGCGTCCAGGAAGGCGGGGCGTTCGCCGCCGCCGTGCACGAGGAGCGAGGCCCCCGAGACGTAGGCGGCCCGCTCGGAGGCGAGGAAGACGGCCGCCTCGCCGACCTCGTCGGGGGTGGCGAGCCGCCCCAGCGGAACGGTCCCGCCGACGGCGGCGACCCCCGCCTCGTCCCCGTAGTGCAGGTGGGACAGTTCGGTCCTGACCATGCCGAGGACCAGGGTGTTGACCCGCACTTCGGGGGCCCACTCGACGGCCATGGAGCGGGCGAGCTGCTCCAGCCCCGCCTTGGCCGCGCCGTAGGCGGCCGTCCCCGGAGAGGGACGGGTGCCGCTGACGCTGCCGATCATGACGACCGCACCGCGCGCGGCGTGCAGCATCGGGCGGGCCGTGAGGCTGACGGCGAGCGGCACGGTGAGGTTCAACTCGACCACGCGCGCGTGCCGTTCGACCTCGCCCTCGCCGAGCAGGCGGTAAGGGGTGCCGCCCGCGTTGTTGACGAGGGCGTCAAGCCGTCCGTACCGCTCGGCGAGGGCGGTGAAGAACTCCCGTACGGCTCCGGTTTCGCGCAGGTCGAGGCGGTGGAAGTCGGCGGTGCGGCCCGCCGCCTCGACCGGGGCGTCCGGCGGGCGCCGGGCGCAGACGGCGACCCGGGCGCCGGCCCGCAGGAAGGCGCGTGCGATGCCCGCGCCGACCCCCCGGGTTCCACCGGTGACGAGCACGACCCTCCCGTCCAGCTCCATCGGCTGCTACCTTCCCCCTCAAGAGGTACCTAACAAACGTTTGGTGGAAAGGTAGCTGATCGACCCATGGGTGTCTCCACCTCGTGCACCGTTTCCGGCGTGGCCGTGGTCACCGTCGACTTCCCGCCCGTCAACGCCCTTCCCGTCCGGGGGTGGTACGCCCTCGCCGATGCGGTCCGCACGGCGGGCCGGGACCCCGGGGTCCGCTGCGTCCTGCTCACCGCCGAGGGCCGCGGCTTCAACGCGGGCGTCGACATCAAGGAACTGCAGCGCGACCCCGGACACACCTCCCTGATCGGCGCCAACGGCGGCTGCGCGGAGGCCTTCGCCGCGGTCTACGAGTGCGCGGTGCCGGTCGTCGCGGCCGTCGCCGGCCACTGCCTGGGCGGCGGCATCGGGCTCGTCGGCAACGCCGACGCGATCGTCGCGGCCGAGGACGCCGTCTTCGGCCTGCCCGAACTGGACCGGGGCGCGCTCGGCGCCGCCACCCACCTCGCCCGGCTCGTCCCCCAACACCTGATGCGGACCCTGTACTACACCTCCCGGACCGTGACCGCGGCCGAGCTGCACGCCCACGGCTCGGTGTGGAAGGTCGTCCCGCGCGCAGCACTGCTCACGGCAGCGCGGGAGCTCGCGACGGAGATCGCCGCCAAGGACGGAACGCTGCTCCGCCTCGCCAAGGCCGCGATCAACGGCATCGACCCCGTGGACGTCCGGCGCAGCTACCGCTTCGAGCAGGGCTTCACCTTCGAGGCCGGTCTCAGCGGAGTCGCCGATCGGGTCCGCGACGCCTTCGGAAAGGAGGAATCCCGGTGACCGACAAGACCATGACCCCCGAGGACGTGGTGGGCCGGCTCCACTCGGGCATGACCCTCGGCATCGGCGGCTGGGGCTCCCGGCGCAAGCCGATGGCCCTGGTCAGAGCCCTGCTGCGGTCGGACGTCACCGACCTCACGGTGGTCTCGTACGGGGGCCCCGACGTGGGGCTGCTCGCCGCCGCCGGCCGGATCGGACGGCTCGTCGCCCCCTTCGTCACGCTGGACTCCATCCCCCTCGAACCGCACTTCCGGGCCGCCCGCGAGAACGGCGCGCTCGCACTGACCGAGCTCGACGAGGCCATGTTCATGTGGGGGCTGCACGCCGCCGCCCACCGGCTGCCGTTCCTACCGGTCCGCGCCGGGCTCGGCTCCGACGTGATGCGGGTCAACCCCGGGCTCCGAACGGTGCGTTCGCCGTACGGGGACGGGGAGGAGTTCGTCGCCGTGCCGGCCCTGCGGATGGACGCGGCGCTCGTCCACGTCAACCGCGCCGACCGGCTGGGCAACGGCCAGTACCTCGGGCCCGACCCGTACTTCGACGACCTGTTCTGCGAAGCCGCCGACACCGCGTACGTCTCCTGCGAGAAGCTCGTCGACGACACGCGCGGCTTCGGCGCGGACGTCGTCCCGCAGAGCCTGCTGATCAGCCGGCACAGCGTGACCGGCGTCGTCGAGACCCCGAACGGGGCGCACTTCACCTCCTGCGTCCCCGACCACGACCGCGACGAGGCCTTCCAGAAGCTCTACGCGACCACCCCCTGGCCCGAGTTCGCCGCGCGGTTCCTGGACGGCAAGAGCGAGGACGACTACCAGGCCGCCGTCCGCGCCTGGCAGGACGAGCGCGAGGAGCAGCCGCGATGACCGCCACCCGCGCCGAGTACTGCGTGATCGCCTGCGCCGAGGCGTGGCGGGGCGACGGCGAGGTGCTCGCGAGCCCCATGGGCCTGGTCCCGTCCCTCGGTGCTCGACTCGCCCGGCGCACCTTCTCCCCCGACCTCCTCCTCACCGACGGCGAGGCCATGCTGATCGGCCCGGACGGACGGCCCGAGGGCTGGCTGCCCTACCGCCGCCACCTCGCCCTGGTCACCGGCGGCCGGCGGCACGTGATGATGGGCGCGAGCCAGCTCGACCGGTACGGCAACCAGAACATCTCCTGCATCGGCGACTGGGAGCGTCCCGCCCGCCAGCTCCTCGGGGTGCGCGGCGCCCCGGTCAACACCCTGAACAACCCGGTGAGCTACTGGGTCCCCCGGCACTCGCCCCGGGTCTTCGTCGAACGGGTCGACATGGTCTGCGGGGTGGGGTACGACCGTGCGGACGGCGCCCCGTACCACCGGCTCGTCCGGGTCGTCAGCGACCTCGGCGTCTTCGACTTCGACGCACCGGGCCACCACATGCGTCTCGTCTCCACCCACCCGGGCGTCACCGTGGACGAGGTGCGGGCCGCGACCGGCTTCGCGCTCCCGACCGCCGGGGAGGTGCCGTCCACCCGGGAACCGACCGCCGAGGAACTCCTTCTGATCCGCGAGGAGTTGGATCCCCGCGGGCTGCGCGACCGTGAGGTCCGCCCCCGATGACCACCGTGACGACGGCCCTCACCGCGCTCACCGGGGTCCGGCACCCGATCGTGCAGACCGGAATGGGCTGGGTCGCCGGGCCCCGCCTCGTCTCCGCCACCGCGAACGCGGGCGCGCTCGGCATCCTCGCCTCCGCCACCATGACCGTCGACGAACTGCGCGCCGCCGTGAAGGACGTCAGGTCGCGGACCGACGAGCCCTTCGGGGTGAACCTGCGCGCCGACGCGGGCGACGCCCGGGAGCGGGTCCGGATCGTCATCGAGGAGGGCGTGCGGGTCGCCTCCTTCGCCCTCGCACCCTCCCGGGACCTGATCGCCGAGCTCAAGGACGCCGGGGTGGTCGTCATCCCCTCCGTGGGGGCCCGGCGGCACGCCGAGAAGGTCGCGGCCTGGGGCGCGGACGCGGTGCTCGTGCAGGGCGGCGAGGGGGGCGGTCACACCGGCGAGGTCGCGACCACCGTGCTGCTCCCGCAAGTGGTGGACGCCGTGGACGTCCCGGTGATCGCCGCCGGCGGCTTCCACGACGGACGAGGGCTGGTCGCCGCCCTCGCCTGCGGAGCGGCCGGCATCGCCATGGGCACCCGCTTCCTGCTGACCTCCGACTCCACCGTCCCCGACGCGGTGAAGGCCCGCTATCTGGCCGCCACCGTCAAGGACGTCACCGTGACGACGGCCGTCGACGGCCTGCCCCACCGGATGCTCCGGACCGACCTCGTCGCGACCCTCGAACGGGCCGGTCGGGTCAGGTCCCTGGCGCAGGCGGTACGACGGGCCGCCGGCTTCCGGAAGCTCTCCGGCCTCTCCTGGTCGGCGATGGTCCGCGACGGCCTGGCGATGCGCCACGGCAAGGACCTGTCCTGGAGCCAGGTCCTGCTCGCCGCGAACACCCCGATGCTGCTGCGGGCCGCCATGGTCGAGGGGCGCACCGACCTCGGCGTCATGGCCTCCGGTCAGGTCGCCGGGGTGATCGAGGACCTCCCCAGTTGTGCGGAACTCGTCGACCGGATCATGGCCGAGGCCGGGCGGGTGCTCCGCTCGCTGCCCCGCCCCGGGGAACCGTCGCCCTAAGCCCTCCCTAGCCCGCCCCGTCAACCGTCCCGGGCCCGTGCCCCGCCGTTCCGCGGGCCCGTCCGCCCACGGCCGTCCCACCCGGGTCCGTCAGTCGTACGGCCACCTGCCGGGCGCCCGTCAGTCCGTCAGTCCGTCAGTCCGTCAGTCCGTCAAGGGAGTCCGGCCATGTCACCGTCCCGACGCGCAGTGCTCGGCACCAGCGGTGCCGCACTGCTCCTCTGCGCAGCACCCCCCGCCCTCGCCCGCCCCCGCCCCGTGACCCCGGTCCGGCAGGTGCCGCTCCACGGCGCGGTCAACGTCCGCGACCTCGGGGGGTACGTCACCCACGACGGACACCGGGTCCGGCACGGCCTCGCCTACCGGGGCGACCACCTCGCCGAACTCACCGATGCCGACCTCGCCGTCCTCGCCGGACTCGGCCTCGGCAGCGTGGTCGACCTGCGGATCCCGCTGGAGGTCGGACACGACGGCGCCGACCGCCTGCCCGCCGGCCCGGTCCCGGTCTCCCGGCCGGTCACCGACCGGGGGCTGTTCGGCCGGCTGCTCGCCGCGATCGGCTCGCGCGACCCGGTGCGGCAGGAGGAGATGCTCGGCGGCGGACGGGCCGCCGCCTTCATGCGGGACGTGTACCGCACCTTCGTCACCGACGCGGACAATCGGGCCGCCTTCGCCGCCACCCTGCGGGACCTGGCCGACCGGCGCGGCGGGCCGCTGCTCCTGCACTGCACCTCGGGCAAGGACCGCACCGGCTGGGCGAGCTGGCTCCTGCTCACCCTGCTCGGGGTGCCCGGGTCCGCCGCCCGCGCGGACTACCTGGCCTCCAATGCCTTCCGTGCCGCGTACGACGCACGGCTGCGGGAGGCCCTGAAGCAGGGCGGACTGATGGAGAACCCGGAACTGATCGTGCCGCTCCAGGAGGTGCGGACCGAGTACCTGGACAGCGCCCTCGCCCAGGTCCGCCTCTCCTACGGGAGCCTCTTCCGCTACTTGTCGGTCGGCCTCGGCCTGGAGCTGCGCGAGCTGGTGGCGCTCCGTGAACGGCTGGTGCCCGGCGCCTGACGGCCGCCCCGGCCGGCACCGGAGCCGCGCCCCGAACCGCCGGAGGCCCGGCCGGCGGCCGTTCCCGAACCGGCCGCGCGGCCCGCGCCGGAACCCCGCCCCGACGCACCGGAGCCGCGGCCCGTGGCCGTGCCCGAACCGGTGGGGCGCCCCGTCGACGTGCCGGAGCCGCGGCCCGAGCCCGTGGCCGCACCCGCTCCGGCGCCCCCACCGGCGGCGGGACGGCGACGACGACGGCCGCTGCCCGTGCCGCCGTCACCGGCTCCCGCAGCCTTGCGCGGCGGGGTCGGCTGCGGGGTCTCGATGACGACGGGCACGCCCGAGGGCTCCCGCGCGCCGGTGAGCTCGGCGAGCCGCTCGTCGCTGGACTTGATCTGTGCGGTGCGCGGGCTGATCCCGGCGTTGGACATCAACCGGCCCATGTCCCGCTTCTGGTCGGGCAGGACCAGGGTGAAGACGCTGCCGGACTCACCGGCGCGGGCGGTGCGTCCGCCGCGGTGCAGATAGTCCTTGTGGTCGAGGGGCGGATCGACGTTGACCACCATGTCCAGGTCGTCGACGTGGATGCCGCGGGCCGCGACGTTGGTCGCGACGAGCGTGGTGACCTGGCCGGCCTTGAACTGGTCCAGGGTCCGGTTGCGCTGCGGCTGGGAACGTCCGCCGTGCAGGCCGGAGGCCCGCACGCCGTTGGCGAGGAGCCGCTTGACCATCCGGTCCACGGACCGCTTGGTGTCCATGAAGAGGATCGTGCGGCCGTCCCGGGCCGCGATCCGCAGCGTGACGGCCTTCTTGTCGGTCTCGTCGGCCACGTACAGCAGGTGGTGCTCCATCGTGGTCACCGCCCCGGCGGAGGGGTCGACGGAGTGCACGACCGGGTCGTCGAGGAACATCTTGACCAGTCGGTCGATGTTCCGGTCGAGGGTGGCCGAGAACAACAGCCGCTGTCCGTCCGGCTCGACCTGCTTCAGGAGCTTGGTGACCTGCGGCAGGAAGCCCATGTCGGCCATCTGGTCGGCCTCGTCGAGGACGGTGACGGCAACCCGGTCGAGACGGCAGTCGCCCCGCCCGATGAGGTCGTCGAGCCGACCGGGGGTGGCGATGAGGACCTCGGCTCCGCGCCGCAGGGACGAGGCCTGCCGGGTGATCGACATGCCGCCGACGACCGTGGTGATCCGCAGTCGGAGTGCGGCGGCGTACGGGGCGAGGGCGTCGGTCACCTGCTGGGCGAGCTCGCGGGTCGGCACCAGGACCAGCGCGAGGGGCGCGGTCGGCTCGGCACGGCGGCCGGCGGTGCGGGCGAGGACGGCGAGGCCGAAGGCGAGCGTCTTGCCGGAGCCGGTGCGCCCGCGGCCGAGGACGTCGCGCCCGGCGATCGAGTTCGGCAGGGTCGCGGCCTGGATCGGGAAGGGCTCGGTGACGCCCTGCTCGGTGAGCGTCCGCAGCAGTGCGGCCGGCATGTCCAGGTCCTCGAAGGAGGCCACGGGCGGCAGCGCGGGCGTCACCGTCTCCGGCGGAGTGAACTCCTGCGGCGGCGGAGGCGCGGCAGGACGACGGCCGCCGCGGGTGCCCTTGGGCTGGGACGTGGACTTCGCCTGGGCGGTGCGGGGGCCGCGCTTGCGGGGACGTTCGGAGCGGGTCATACGTGCCTTCCTGGCCGGTGCGCGCCACAGCCGGGGCCCGCACCTGCGCAGTGCGGGCCCCGGCTGTTCTACCCGGAACACGCGATACGGGCCCCGGCTGTCTCTTACGGAACAATAGTGCGCCCCGGGACCTTCCCGCCCCGGCCCCCGTCCTCCCGCTCGTCCGGACCGTGCTCAGAGCCGCTCGATGATCGTCACGTTCGCCTGTCCCCCGCCCTCGCACATGGTCTGGAGGCCGTAGCGCCCACCGGTGCGTTCCAATTCGTGGAGGAGGGTGGTCAGCAGCTTCGCGCCGGTGGCGCCGAGGGGGTGTCCGAGGGCGATCGCGCCGCCGTTGGGGTTGACCCGGGCGGGGTCGGCGCCGGTCTCCTTGAGCCAGGCGAGGACGACCGGTGCGAAGGCCTCGTTGATCTCGACGAGGTCGATGGCGTCGATGGTCAGGCCGGTCTTCTTGAGGGCGTGGGCGGTCGCCGGTATCGGCGCGGAGAGCATCCGGATGGGGTCTTCGCCGCGCGCGGAGAGGTGGTGGACGCGGGCGCGGGGCGTGAGCCCGTGTTCCCGTACGGCGCGCTCGCTGGCCAGGAGCAGGGCCGCGGCGCCGTCGGAGACCTGGGAGGAGCAGGCGGCGGTGATGGTGCCGCCCTCGACGACGGGGCGGAGCGCGGCCATCTTCTCGGCGCTGGTGTCGCGGCGCGGCCCCTCGTCGAGGGTGACCTGCCCGTGGGCGGCGGTCTCCTTCTCGAAGCGGCCGGTGTCGATCGCGTGCAGGGCCCGCCGGTGCGAGCGGAGGGCGAACCCCTCCTGTTCCTCGCGGGTGATCCGCCACTTCTCGGCGATCAGTTCGGCGCCGTGGAACTGGTTGACGGGTGCGTCGCCGTACCGGGTGCGCCACCCGGCACTGCCGTGGAAGGGGCCGTCGGTGAGGCCGAGGGGGGCGGCGGCCTGTCGGGAGGCGAAGGCGATGGGGACCATCGACATGTTCTGCACTCCACCGGCGACGACGAGGTCCTGGGTGCCGGACATCACGGCCTGGGCGGCGAAGTGCACGGCCTGCTGGGAGGAGCCGCACTGGCGGTCGACGGTGACGCCGGGCACTTCCTCGGGCAGGCCGGCCGCCAGCCAGGCCGTGCGGGCGATGTCGCCGGCCTGCGGTCCGACGGTGTCGAGGCAGCCGAACACGACGTCGTCCACGGCGGCCGGGTCGATCCCGGAGCGGGCCACGAGGGCGGTGAGGACGTGGGCGCCGAGGTCCGCGGGGTGGACGGCCGCGAGGCCGCCCCCCCGGCGGCCCACGGGGGTGCGGACCGCTTCGACGATGTAGGCCTCGGGCATGGCTGCTCCTCCGGGTGTCTAGGGACGTACGGCGATTCCGTCCAGAACCATGGACAGGTACTGGCGGGCGATCTCCTCGGGGCTGTGCAGGCCGCCCGGGCGGTACCAGGACGCGGCGACCCAGACGGTGTCGCGGACGAACCGGTAGGTGAGGCGGACGTCGAGGTCGGCGCGGAAGGCCCCGGCCGCGACGCCGCGCTCCAGGGTGCCGAGCCAGGCCTTCTCGAACTTGAGCTGTGAGTCGGTGAGGTAGCGGAAGCGGGGTTGGTCGACGAGGTGGCGGGACTCCTTCTGGTAGATGGCGACGGCGGCGCGGTGCCGGTCGATCTCCCGGAAGGACTCGGTGACGAGGGCCTCGATGGTCTCGCGCGGGTCCAGTCCGGCGGCGAGGACCGCGTCGTACCCCTCCCACAGCTCGGCCAGGAAGGTGGAGAGGATCTCGTCGAGCATCGACTCCTTGGAGTCGAAGTGGTAGTAGAGGCTGCCGGCGAGCATTCCCGCGGCGTCCGCGATCTTGCGGACGGTGGTGGCGTTGTAGCCCTGGGCTGCGAACACCTCGGCCGCCGTGTCGAGGAGTTCACGGCGCCGCTCGGGCCCGCCGTTCACCGGGGTCTTCTTCTTGTTTGCAGTGTTCGGCACGCGTCCATTCTGGTCCTACGGGTGCTGGCTGCTGACGGCCACGGTCTCGCCCGTCATGTAGGAGGAGTAGTCGCCGGCGAGGAAGACGATGACGTTGGCGACCTCCCAGGGTTCGGCGTACCGGCCGAAGGCCTCGCGGGCGGTGAGCTCGTCGAGGAGCTCGGCGGAGGTGACCTTGGCGAGGTGGGGGTGCATGGCGAGGGAGGGCGAGACCGCGTTGACGCGGACGCCGTAGGCGGCTGCTTCGACGGCGGCGCAGCGGGTGAGGGCCATCACGCCGGCCTTGGCGGCGGCGTAGTGGGCCTGGCCGGCTTGGGCGCGCCAGCCGACGACGGAGGCGTTGTTGACGACCACGCCGCCGGTGTCCGCGGCGCGGAAGCGGCGGAGCGCGGCGCGGGTGCAGCGGAAGGTTCCGCCGAGGGTGACGTCGAGGACCCGCCCCCACTGTTCGTCGGTCATGTCGGCGAGCTCGGCGGTGCCGCCGAGGCCGGCGTTGTTGACGACGACGTCGAGGCGGCCGTGGAGGCGGACGGCGGTGTCGTAGAGGGCCTGGACCTGGTCGTCGTCGGTGACGTCGCAGGGCCGTGCGGCCACGGCGGCGGTCCCGAATTCCGCGGCGAGGGCGGTTTCGGTCTCCTTGAGGCGGCGCACGTGGGCGTCGCTGAGGAGGACCCGGGCCCCCTCTTCCAGGAAGCGACGGGCGGTGGCGCCGCCGATGCCGGCTCCGGCGGCGGCGGTGATGACGGCGGTGCGTCCGTCGAGGAGGCCGTGGCCCGGTACGTAGGGGGGTGGGGTACGGGTCATGGGCGCGGCTCCTTGGGGAGGCCGAGCACCCGCTCGGCGATGATGTTGCGCTGGATCTCGCTGGATCCGGCGTAGACGGTGTCGGCGCGGGAGAAGAGGAACAGGCGCTGTCGTTCGTCGAGTTCGTAGGGGGCTGCGGTGGCGAGGGTGGCGGCGGGGCCGCCGATCTCCAGGGCGAGTTCACCGAGGTCGCGGTGCCAGTGGGACCAGTGCAGCTTGGCGGCGGAGGGGTCGGTGCCGTGCAGGGCGCCGGCGCGCAGGGCGGCGAGTCCGGCCCAGGCGCGGGTGAGGCGGTCGCGGACGTCGGGGTCGGCGGCGGCGCCGTTGCGGCGGGCGAGGGCGACGAGGGCTTCGAGTTCGCGGCGGAAGCCGACCTGCTGGCCGAGGGTGGAGACGCCGCGTTCGTAGCCGAGGGTGGCCATGGCGATCCGCCAGCCGTCTCCGGGGGCGCCGACGACGTTCGCCGCGGGGGTCGTCGCGCCGTCGAAGAAGACCTCGTTGAACTCGCTGGTGCCGGTGAGCTGGACGATGGGCCGGATCTCGACGCCGGGCTGGTCCAGGGGGACCAGGAGGTAGGAGAGTCCGGCGTGGCGGCGGGAGCCGGGCCGGGTCCGGGCGAGGACGAAGCACCACTGGGCGGCGTGGGCGAGCGAGGTCCAGGTCTTCTGCCCGTGCACGGTCCAGCGACCGTCCTCCAAGGTGGCGCGGGTGCGGACGGCGGCGAGGTCGGAGCCGGCGCCGGGTTCGCTGTAGCCCTGGCACCAGAGCTCGTCGACGGCCCGGATCGGGGGCAGGAAGCGGGCCTTCTGCTCTTCGGTGCCGTGGTCGATGAGGGTGGGGCCGAGGAGCTGTTCGCCGATGTGGTTGACGCGGGCGGGGGCGTCGGCGAGGGCGTACTCCTCGTGGAAGGCGATCTGTTCCTCGGTGCTCGCGCCGCGTCCGCCGTGCTCTGCGGGCCAGCCGATGCAGGTCCAGCCGTGTGCGGCCAAGTGCCTTTCCCAGGCGAGGCGTTCGTCGAACGCCTCGTGCTCTCGGCCGGGACCGCCGCGCCCCTTGAGGGCGGCGAAGGAGCCGCTGAGGTGTGTCTTCAGCCAGCTCCGCACCTCTGCCCGGAACTCCTCGACGCTGCTCATGGCCGTACGTTAACCTACCAAACACTTGTTAGGGAACGGTGGGGACGGGGTGGCCGATGGACCTCTTGCACACGCGGGCCGAGGAGGCCTTCCGGGAGGAGGCACGGGAGTGGCTGCACCACCACGTCCCCTCCGCGCCGCTGCCCTCCCTGGAGACCGGCGAGGGCTTCGCCGCCCACCGGGCCTGGGAGGCCGAACTCGCCTCCGGGCGCTGGTCGGTGGTCTCCTGGCCGGAGCAGTACGGGGGGCGGGGCCTCGACCTCGCGCGGTGGCTGGTCTTCGAGGAGGAGTACTGGGCGGCCGGCGGCCCCGGCCGGGTCTCGCAGAACGGCGTCCAACTCCTCGCCCCCACGCTCTTCGACCACGGCACGGAGGAGCAGCGGGCCCGGGTGCTGCCGTCGATGGCGACCGGCGAGACGATCTGGGCACAGGCCTGGTCCGAGCCCGAGGCGGGCTCGGACCTCGCCTCCCTGACCTCCCGGGCGGTCCGGACCGACGGCGGCTGGCTGCTGTCCGGACAGAAGACCTGGTCCTCGCGGGCGGCCTTCGCCGACCGCGCCTTCGGCGTCTTCCGCAGCGACCCCGCCGCGGACCGGCCCCACCGGGGGCTCACGTACCTCATGTTCGACCTGCGTGCGCCCGGAGTGACCGTCCGGCCGATCGGCCGGCTCGACGGGAAGCCCGCCTTCGCGGAACTCTTCCTCGACGAGGTGTTCGTGCCCGACGCGGACGTGATCGGAAAGCCGGGCGAGGGCTGGCGGATCGCGATGTCCACCACCGGGAACGAGCGGGGCCTGATGCTCCGCTCCCCCGGCCGGTTCCTGGCCGCCGCCGACCGGCTCGTCCGGCTCTGGCGCGAGGAGGGCGACCCGGAGGACACGGCCCTGCGGAACCGGGTGGCGGACGCCGTCATCGGGGCACGGGCGTACCGGCTGTTCACGGCGGGGGCGGCGGCCCGGCTCGCGAGCGGAGCCCCCTCGGGCGCCGAGTCGAGCCTCAACAAGGTCTTCTGGTCCGAGTACGACCTCGCCCTGCACGAGACCGCCCTCGACCTGCTGGGCCCCGAAGCGGAGTTGGCGGACACCGCCTGGGCCGAGGGATACGTCTTCGCGCTCGCGGGTCCCCTCTACGCCGGCACCAACGAGATCCAGCGCGACATCATCGCCGAGCGACTGCTCGGCCTTCCGAAGGGACGCCGCTGATGGCCTTCCTGCCCACCGCCGAGCAGCGCGCCTTCGCCCGCTCGCTGGACGCCCTGCTCTCCGCCTCGGGCACTCCGGCGACCGCACGCGCCTGGGCCGGGGGCGACTCCGGCCCGGGACGGGCCCTGTGGGGACGGCTCGCGGAGGCGGGCGTCTTCGCGCTCGCCGTCCCGGAGGCCCACGAGGGGGTGGGGCCGCTCCCCGTCGAACTCGCCCACGCCTTCGTGGAGCTGGGCCGGCACGCGGTCCCGGGACCGGTGGTGGAGACGGTCGCCGCGGCGGCGCTGCTGGCCGAGCTGGCCCGGCGGGAGGACTCCGCCCCGGCCGAGCGCTTCCTCCCCGCCCTCGCCTCGGGCGCGTCGACGGCGACGCTGACGCTGACGTCGGGGCCGGGGCCGGGGCCGGGGCCGGGAGCGGGGTTGGGGCCGGGGCCGGTGCGGGGCCGGCCCGCCGACCCGTACGCCCTCGATGCCGACCGGGCGGACCTCCTGTTCGCCGTACGGGGCGAGGGGCTCTGGTTGGCGGACGGGCACGGGCCGGTGCGCGTGTCGGCCGACCCCGCGCGACGGCTCGCCCGGCCCGCACCCGGCGGGGAACTGCTCGCCTCCGGACCCTCCGTCGTCGCCGCGGCCGGACGGGCCCGGTACTGGGCGGTGCTGGCGACGGCCGCGCAGTCCCTCGGGGTCGGGTGCGCGCTCCTCGACCGGACGGTCGCGTACGCCAAGCAGCGCACCCAGTTCGGCGCCCCCATCGGCGCGTTCCAGGCGGTCAAGCACCGGCTCGCCGACACCCTGCTCGGCCTGGAGTTCGCGCGACCGCTGCTCTACGGCGCGGCCGTCGGCCTCGCGGCCGGGAACTGCGACGGCATCGACGGCGACCTCGCGGCGGCCAAGGCGGCGGCCGGCGAGGCCGGGTACGCCGCGGCCCGCACCGCCCTCCAGGTGCACGGCGCCGTCGGCTACACCGAGGAACTGGACCTGGCCCTCTGGTTGCGCAAGGCCCGCCCCCTGCGCGACGCCTGGGGCGACCCCGCCCAGTGCCGGGCGCAGGTGCTCGCCTCGTGCGCCCGGCCCGGGACCGCCCCGGCCCGGGACCGGGCCTGACCGGGACCGGGAAGCCGGTGCGCGCCCGGCTCAGGCGCCCGGACGGGGCGGGGCGTCGTCGTTGCCGCGCCGGACCGTCCGCACCGGCCGACCCGGCACCCAGCTGCGGACCACCATCTCCTCGCCGTCCACCCGGGTCCGCACGACCTCACCCGGCTCCACCCGGAAGAGGTGGAAGGGCTGCGGAGCCCCCGTCTCGGCCGCGTACCGGGCCAGGGCCTCCGGGTCGGTGATCTCCACCGCCCGCCCGGAGATACGGACGTCGCCACCGCCCATGTCGGTGCCGGGTCCCGGGTTGGCGAGCAACGAGCACCGGGGGTCGCGGCGCAGGTCGAGCGCCTTGCGGGAGTTGGGCATCATGCCGAGCAACAGGTCACCGCCGCGGAAGTCCGCCTCGATCCCGCTCAGCCGGGGCGAACCGTCCTTCCGCACGGTGGCGAGGACGTGGTGGGCGTACGGCTCGAAGCGCTTCCGCACGGTCGCGGCGAACTCGGGTTCGGCGGCCTCGAAGGCCGACCAGCTGGTTCCGGTGTCTTCCATGCTCCCAGGGAACACCGGATACCCGACAACGACCGTCAGGATTGCTCCGAAGGCCCAGGAGCCGCCCGCCGCCGGACGAGGTCGAGGGCCGGAGCCGGCCGGCGACGGGGCCCCGCGGCGGGCCGGGCGTCCCGGTGACGCAGCCAGCCGGTGACCGCGGTCAGCCGGTGACCGCGCGCTCCGCCCGGCTGCGTTCCACGCAGAACTCGTTGCCCTCCGGATCGGCAAGGGTCACCCAGCCGGTGCCGTCCTGGTTCCGGCGGTCGTGGAGCAGGGTGGCGCCGAGGGCGACCAGCCGCTCGACCTCCTCGTCACGGGTACGGTCCTGCGGCTGGAGGTCGAGGTGGACGCGGTTCTTCACCGACTTCGCCTCGGGCACCCGGATGAAGAGGAGGCTCACGCCGACCGACTCGACCAGGGCCTCCGGGTCACCGGGCCGGTCGTCGTCGCTGAGCTTCGTGTCCAGGGCCGCGGCCCAGAAGCCCGCCAGGGAGTAGGCGTCGGCACAGTCGATGGTCACGTGGCGCACGAGAGAGGTCATGGCGTCATCATCGGGTGCGGCAGCGCCCCGGAGCCAGGGGATTTCCGCCCGGCCCCGGCCCTCCGGCCCGGGGGTGGCCGGCCCCCGGGCCGGAGGGGGACGGACGCGCGCCGCGGCGCGGCTCAGTGCCGGACGACGCCCTGGGCCCGGGCGGCGGCGAGCCAGCGGGGGAACTCGGAGACGAGCCGGTCGTACAGCTCCGTGTCGGAGATCCGGTTCGGGTCCTCCCCGGCGTGGAAGAAGCCGGCGTTGTCGAGGGGGCGCTTCCCCGGCACGTCCAGCTCGTCCAGCTTGCGCAGGAACTCGAACTGACGGCTTCCGGGGTCGCCGAAGCCGATGAACTGCCAGAAGATCGGCAGCCGGGCCGCCTTGCACACGTACCGCTCGGCCGCCGGCTTGTTGATCGGCCCTCCGTCGGTCTGGAAGACGACGAGGGCGGGCGCGGTGGAGCCGCTGTCCAGGTAGTGGTCGATGACGGCGTCCATGGCGAGGTGGTAGCTCGTCTTCCCCATGTGGCCGAGCCCGGCGACGATCCGGTCGATCCGGCCGACGTGGTCGTCGAGACGGATGTCGGTCAGGGCGTCGACGTCGGTGGAGAAGAAGACGACCGGCACCCGCCCGTCGTCGTCGAGGTGGGCGGAGAGCCCGAGCACCCGGTCGGCCAGGGCCTGGACGGTGCCGTTGCGGTAGTACGGCTTCATGGACCCCGAGTAGTCGACGACCAGGTAGACGGCGACCCGCTGGCCGGCGATCCCGTGTCGTTCCAGCGAGGCCCCGGCCTCCTTGTAGAGGCTCACCAACGCGGGCGCGGTCTCCTCGACCTTGCGCAGGTTCAGCGGCACGTCCGTTCCCCCTCCGGCTCTTCGACCTCCGCGAACACGACGTCGGCCGGATCGCGTTCGACGGCGCGGGGCGGCTCGGTCCGGGTGGGGCGCACCGGGTGCGCACCGGTCCCGTCCGGCCCCGCGGCGGCAGTCTACGACCCTCCCCCGCCGCCCGACCGGGCCTGCGGAGATCGGGGTCGACCGGGCCGGGGCAGCGGCCCCTCCCGGGCCGGCGGCCCCCGTCGGCCCCCGTCGGCCCGGGAGGGATCCGGGGAAAAACGCGCCGCAGCACTCCCCAGTCGTCCGGTCGGGGACAGGCGGGGAGTGCTGCGCTCAGTTCCGCACGTCGTTGTACGGGACGTTCTCGGGGGTGATCCGGCGGATCAGACCGTCAGGGCGCGGTCCGTCGGACGGATCGGGGCCGGCAGGGAGCTGACGCCGGTCAGGTAGCGGTCCACTCCGCGGGCGGCGGAACGGCCCTCGGCGATGGCCCAGACGATGAGCGACTGGCCGCGACCGGCGTCGCCGGCGACGAAGACGCCATCGACGTTGGTGGCGAAGTCCGCGTCACGGGCGATGTTACCCCGCTCATCCAGGTCCAGACCAAACTGTGCGACCAGTCCGTTCTGCACGTCCGTGCCGGTGAAGCCCATCGCGAGCGTGACCAGCTGGGCGGGGATCTTGCGCTCCGTGCCCGGCTTCTGCGTCAGCTTGCCGTCGATGAACTCGACCTCGATCAGGTGGAGGAACTGGACGTTGCCGTCCTCGTCGCCCTCGAAGTGGGTGGTGGAGACGGAGTAGACCCGCTCGCCGCCCTCCTCGTGCGCCGAGGTGACCTTGTAGAGCATGGGGAAGGTCGGCCAGGGCTGGCCGGCGTTCCGCTCGTCGCCCGGCTTCGGCATGATCTCCAGCTGGGTGACCGAGGCCGCGCCCTGGCGGTGCGCGGTGCCGACGCAGTCCGCACCGGTGTCACCGCCGCCGATGACGACCACGTGCTTGCCCTCGGCGGTGATCGGCGGCGCCACGAAATCGCCCTCGACGACCTTGTTGGCGAGCGGCAGGTACTCCATCGCCTGGTGGATGCCGTTCAGCTCGCGGCCCGGCACCGGCAGGTCACGGGCGGTGGTGGCACCGGCGGCGATGACCACCGCGTCGTAGCGGTTGCGCAGGGCGGTCGCCGGCATGTCGCGGCCGATCTCGACGCCCGTGCGGAACTTGGTGCCCTCCGCGCGCATCTGCTCGATGCGGCGGTTGATGTGCCGCTTCTCCATCTTGAACTCGGGGATGCCGTAGCGCAGCAGTCCGCCGATGCGGTCCGCGCGCTCGTAGACGGCGACCGTGTGGCCGGCCCGGGTCAGCTGCTGGGCGGCGGCCAGACCGGCCGGGCCGGAGCCGATGACGGCGACGGTCTTGCCGGAGAGGCGCTCGGGCGCCTGCGGCTTGACGTCGTTGGCGTCCCAGGCCTTGTCGATGATGGAGACTTCGACGTTCTTGATGGTGACGGCCGGCTGGTTGATGCCGAGCACGCACGCGGCCTCGCACGGGGCCGGGCAGAGACGACCGGTGAACTCCGGGAAGTTGTTGGTGGCGTGCAGCCGCTCCGACGCCGCCGCCCAGTCCTCGCGGTAGGCGTAGTCGTTCCACTCGGGGATCAGGTTCCCGAGGGGGCAACCGTTGTGGCAGAACGGAATGCCGCAGTCCATGCAGCGGCCGGCCTGCTTGCTGATGACCGGGAGCAGGGAGCCGGGGACGTAGACCTCGTTCCAGTCCCTGACGCGCTCGGCCACCGGTCGGGTCTGGGCGACTTCGCGCCCGGTGGTCAGGAAGCCCTTGGGGTCAGCCATGGGACGCCGCCTCCATCATCTTCTCGGTGGTCTCGGTCTCGGAGAGACCGGCGAGCTCAGCGGCGTCCTTGGCGGCGAGCACTGCCTTGTACGTGGTGGGAATGATCTTGCTGAAGCGGGCCGCCGCGGCGTCCCAGTCGGCGAGCAGCTTCTCGGCGACCGTCGAGCCGGTCTCCTCGAAGTGACGGCGCACGACGTCGTGCAGCCACGCCTTGTCGGTGTCCGACGGGGCCTCGACCGCCTCCAGGTTCCCGGAGTTGACGTTGTCCCGGTCGAGGTCGATGACGTAGGCGACGCCACCCGACATGCCGGCGGCGAAGTTGCGGCCGGTCTCGCCGAGGACGACCGCCGTGCCACCGGTCATGTACTCGCAGCCGTGGTCGCCCACGCCTTCCGAGACGACCAGCGCGCCGGAGTTGCGGACGCAGAAGCGCTCGCCGGTGCGACCGCGGAGGAAGAGCTCGCCGCCGGTCGCGCCGTAGCCGATCGTGTTGCCCGCGATGGTCGAGTACTCGGCCAGGTGGTCGGCGCCCCGGTCCGGACGGACGATCACCCGGCCGCCGGAGAGCCCCTTGCCGACGTAGTCGTTGGCGTCGCCCTCCAGGCGGAGGGTGACGCCGGCCGGCAGGAAGGCGCCGAACGACTGGCCGGCGGAACCGGTGAAGGTGATGTCGATGGTGTCGGCCGGGAGACCGGCGCCACCGAACCGCTTCGTCACGTGGTGGCCGAGCATGGTGCCGACCGTGCGGTTGATGTTGCGGATCGCGACCTGGGCGCGGACCGGCTGGGCCTCCTCGGCGGAGGCCGCGTTCAGGGCCTCGGCGGCGAGCTGGACCAGCTCGTTGTCGAGGGCCTTCTCCAGGCCGTGGTCCTGCTCGATCCGGGCGTGGCGGACCGCGCCCTCGGGGAGCTCGGGCACGTGGAAGAGCGGCTCCAGGTCCAGGCCCTGGGCCTTCCAGTGCGAGACCGCGCGGCTGGTGTCGAGCAGTTCGGCGTGGCCGACGGCCTCGTCGAGGGTGCGGAAGCCCAGCTCGGCGAGGAGCTCGCGGACCTCTTCGGCGATGAACTCGAAGAAGTTGACGACGAACTCGGCCTTGCCGGAGAAGCGGTCGCGCAGGACCGGGTTCTGGGTGGCGATGCCGACCGGGCAGGTGTCCAGGTGGCAGACGCGCATCATGACGCAGCCGGAGACGACCAGCGGCGCGGTCGCGAAGCCGAACTCCTCGGCACCGAGCAGGGCGGCGATGACGACGTCGCGGCCGGTCTTGAGCTGGCCGTCGGTCTGGACGACGATCCGGTCGCGCAGGCCGTTGAGCAGCAGCGTCTGCTGGGTCTCGGCGAGGCCGAGCTCCCAGGGACCGCCGGCGTGCTTCAGCGAGGTCAGCGGGGAGGCACCCGTACCGCCGTCGTGGCCGGAGATGAGGACGACGTCCGCGTGGGCCTTGGAGACGCCGGCGGCGACCGTGCCGACGCCGACCTCGGAGACCAGCTTCACGTGGATGCGGGCGACCGGGTTGGCGTTCTTGAGGTCGTGGATCAGCTGGGCCAGGTCCTCGATGGAGTAGATGTCGTGGTGCGGCGGCGGCGAGATGAGGCCGACGCCGGGCGTCGAGTGACGCGTCTTGGCGACCCACGGGTAGACCTTGTGGCCGGGCAGCTGACCGCCCTCACCGGGCTTGGCGCCCTGGGCCATCTTGATCTGGATGTCGTCGGCGTTGACCAGGTACTCGCTGGTGACGCCGAAGCGGCCGGAGGCGACCTGCTTGATCGCGGAGCGGCGCGCCGGGTCGTACAGGCGCTCCGGGTCCTCGCCGCCCTCGCCGGTGTTGGACTTGGCGCCCAGCTGGTTCATGGCGATGGCGAGCGTCTCGTGCGCCTCGCGGGAGATGGAGCCGTACGACATGGCACCGGTGGAGAAGCGCTTGACGATCTCGGAGACCGGCTCGACCTCGTCGATGGAGATCGGGGCGCGGCCCTCGGTGGCGAAGCCGAAGAGTCCACGGAGCGTCATGAGGCGCTCGGACTGCTCGTTGACCCGGTCCGTGTACATCTTGAAGATGTCGTACCGCTTGGTGCGCGTGGCGTGCTGGAGGCGGAAGACGGTCTCCGGGTCGAACAGGTGCGGCTCGCCCTCGCGACGCCACTGGTACTCGCCGCCGATCTCCAGGGCGCGGTGCGCGGAGGGGACGCCGGAGGCGGGGTAGGCCTTGGCGTGGCGGGCGGCGACCTCCTTGGCGACGACGTCGAGACCGGCTCCGCCGATCTTGGTCGCGGTGCCGTTGAAGTAGGTGGCGACGAAGGTCTCGTCGAGGCCGACCGCCTCGAAGACCTGGGCGCCGCGGTAGGAGGCGACGGTGGAGATGCCCATCTTGGACATGACCTTGAGGACGCCCTTGCCGAGGGCGTAGATCAGGTTCCGGATGGCCTGCTCGGGCTCCAGCCCCTCGATGAAGGTGCCGGCGCGGACCAGGTCCTCGACGGACTCCATCGCGAGGTACGGGTTGACCGCCGCTGCGCCGTAGCCGATGAGCAGGGCGACGTGGTGGACCTCGCGGACGTCACCGGCCTCGACGAGCAGGCCCACCTTGGTGCGCTGCTTGGTGCGGATGAGGTGGTGGTGGACGGCCGCGGTGAGCAGCAGCGAGGGGATCGGCGCGTGCTCGGCGTCGGAGTGCCGGTCGGAGAGCACGATCAGGCGGGCACCGGCCTCGATGGCGGTGTCGGCCTCGGCGCAGATCTCCTCGATGCGCGCGGCGAGGGCGTCGCCGCCGCCGGACACCCGGTAGAGGCCGGAGAGCGTCGCGGCCTTCATGCCGGGCATGTCGCCGTCGGCGTTGATGTGGATGAGCTTGGCCAGCTCGTCGTTGTCGATCACCGGGAAGGGCAGCGTGACGCTGCGGCAGGACACCGGGGTCGGTTCGAGCAGGTTGCCCTGGGGGCCCAGCGAGGAGCGCAGCGAGGTCACGAGTTCCTCGCGGATCGCGTCCAGCGGCGGGTTGGTCACCTGGGCGAAGAGCTGGGTGAAGTAGTCGAAGAGCAGCCGCGGGCGGGCGGACAGGGCGGCGATCGGAGAGTCCGTGCCCATGGAGCCGATGGGCTCGGCGCCGCTCCGGGCCATCGGCGCGAGGATGACGCGGAGCTCTTCCTCGGTGTAGCCGAAGGTCTGCTGGCGGCGGGTGACCGAGGCGTGGGTGTGCACGATGTGCTCGCGCTCGGGAAGGTCGGACAGCTCGATCTCGCCGGTCTCCAGCCATTCCGCGTACGGCTGCTCGGCGGCGAGGGCGGCCTTGATCTCGTCGTCCTCGACGATGCGGTGCTCGGCGGTGTCGACGAGGAACATCTTGCCGGGCTGGAGGCGGCCCTTGCGGACGACCTTGGCGGGGTCGATGTCGAGGACGCCGACCTCGGAGGAGAGGACGACGAGGCCCTCGTCCGTGACCCAGTAGCGGCCGGGGCGCAGACCGTTGCGGTCGAGGACCGCACCGACCTGGACGCCGTCGGTGAAGGTGACGCAGGCCGGGCCGTCCCAGGGCTCCATCATCGTGGAGTGGTACTGGTAGAAGGCGCGGCGGGCCGGGTCCATGGAGTCGTGGTTCTCCCACGCCTCGGGGACCATCATCAGGACCGCGTGCGGCAGCGAACGGCCGCCGAGGTGGAGGAGCTCCAGGACCTCGTCGAAGGAGGCCGAGTCGGAGGCGTCCGGGGTGCAGATCGGGAAGATCCGCTCCAGCGCGCCCTCGCCGAAGGCACCGGACTCGAGCTGCGCCTCGCGGGCGGTCATCCAGTTCCGGTTGCCCTTGACGGTGTTGATCTCACCGTTGTGGGCGACGAAGCGGTACGGGTGGGCCAGCGGCCAGCTCGGGAAGGTGTTGGTGGAGAACCGGGAGTGGACCAGGGCCACGGCGGTGGTGCAGCGGCGGTCCGAGAGGTCCGGGAAGAAGGGCTCCAGCTGGCCGGTGGTCAGCATGCCCTTGTAGACGATGGTGCGGGCGGAGAGCGACGGGAAGTAGGTCGCGGCCTCGCGCTCGGCGCGCTTGCGCAGCACGAACGCCTTGCGGTCGAGGGCGATGCCCGTGTTCTCGCCGTCGGCGACGAAGAGCTGCCGGAAGACCGGCATGGTGGCGCGGGCGGAGGCACCGAGCAGTTCGGGGGCGGTCGGGACCTCGCGCCAGCCGAGGACGGTGAGGCCCTCTTCCGCGGCGATGGCCTCGATCGAGGCGGCGGTCTCGTCGGTGCCCTCCTCGGGGAGGAAGGCGATGCCGACGGCGTACGCGCCGACCTCGGGGAGCACGAATCCGGCGACCTCGCGGAGGAAGGCGTCCGGGATCTGGAGCAGGATGCCGGCTCCGTCGCCGGAGTCGGGCTCGGAGCCGGTGGCGCCGCGGTGTTCGAGGTTGCGCAGTACGGTCAGCGCCTGCTCGACCAGCGCGTGGCTGGCAACACCGGTGAGGGTGGCCACGAACCCGACACCACAGGCGTCGTGTTCGTTACGGGGGTCGTACATCCCCTGCGGAGCGGGGCGACCGTCCATGGGCGACCAGGCGTCGGAACGCATCGGCTCTCCCGTCGTCGTCGTGGCATGTGGAGCTGCCGAGGGACGACGTTGGCCCTCCGCGAAATTTCGTGCAGGTTACATGATGGCTGGCTTCTCGCGAAGTGGATAGCTCATTCCAACATGCGGACACCGCCGACACGCAGCGGCGCCATGGGGTCACCTGTGGGGTGCGGCGGCAAGGACTGCCCCGCGGGGACGGATCGATCGGTCCGGAGGCCTTCCGGGCTCCCGGCGAGCCGTCGCTGAGTGGGCTTCATTGCCCAGTGACGCTCATGCCTCTTTCCCCGTGGTCACGCACTCGAAACCGCCGAGTAACCGGCTACCTATGTGGCGTCCTGCATAGTGTCTCATCGCCGCGGCGGATCGGGTCAGGGAGATGCGTCACAGCCCTTATGAGCCCTATGCCCGCATAAGGTGCGCCGCTATGCCGGAAAGGCCCCCTGAGGGGGCCTCGCGGTCTACTGGGCGGATACGGATTCCGTTCCCGGAGGGGCGGCACGCGGGTGCGACCCGCGCGGAGTCAGAGCGCCGCCCCGAAGAGCATGCCGAGCCCGTACGTGACGGCCGCGGCGGCCCCGCCCAGGGCGAGCTGGCGCACCCCGCTGAACCACCAGCTGCGGGCCGTGACCCGGGCGACCAGGGCCCCGCAGGCGAAGAGGCCGAGGAGCGCGAGCAGCACGGCCGGCCAGAGCGCGGTCGCCCCGAGCAGATACGGGAGGACCGGCAGGAGGGCGCCGAGGGCGAAGGAGCCGAAGGAGGAGACCGCGGCGACGAGCGGCGACGGCAGGTCGTCCGGGTCGATGCCCAGCTCTTCGCGGGCATGGATCTCCAGGGCCTGCTCGGGGTCCTTGGAGAGCTGCATCGCGACCTCGCGGGCGAGCGCGGGCTCGACCCCGCGGGAGACGTAGAGCGCGGCGAGCTCCTCCATCTCGTCGACCGGATGCTTGTGCAACTGACTGCGCTCGACGTCCAGTTCGGCCTGGACGAGCTCGCGCTGCGAGGCGACGGAGGTGTACTCCCCGGCCGCCATGGAGAAGGCGCCGGCAGCGAGGCCGGCGAGGCCGGTGATGACGACGGTCTGCGAGGAGACCGCACCGCCCGCGACACCGGTCATCAGGGCGAGGTTGGACACCAGTCCGTCCATCGCGCCGAACACCGCCGGACGCAGCCAACCGCCGTTCACGTCACGGTGGGTGTGGTTGCTCCGATGGGCCTCGTGCAGAGGTGCCTGCGCTTCGATGATGGACATGGTTCTCCCCTCGCTCCGGCGGGCCGGGATGCACCCGCCGCCCCCAACGCAGTCGAAAATACGCCCGATGTAAGGGGCGCGCCAGCAAGGCAGGCCGTACTTACTAAGGCCCGCCTCACCAAGGGCGCCTTGATCTGGCGCAGTGTCAGCCGGGTGACAGAGACGTTTCTTCGGCGAGAACGCGGCCCGCGGTGGCACAAATCCAGGCATGGGAGCGCCATGGGTGCGCCCCCACCGAGGAAGGGGCCGCGCAATGGTGACCACGGCATGCGACACGCGTGAACGGGCGAGGGGGGCGCTCCTCGGCCTCGCCGTCGGCGATGCGCTCGGCGCCCCCGCCGAGAACATGCGCCCCTCCGAGATCCGCCGCCGCTGGGGCCGCATCGACGGCTTCGTGACGGACAGTCCGGCCGGCACCGACGACACGGAGTACGCGATCTTCTCGGCGCTGCTCCTCGCCCGGCACGGGTCCTCCCTCACCGTCCACCACGTCGAACGGGCCTGGCACCGCTGGATCGCCGACCTCGACGAAGGTTCGTTCCGCGGTGCGGGCTTCTCCGAGCGCGGCACCCTGGAGAACCTCCGTCGGGGCCTCGCCGCCCCCGTCTCCGCCCAGCACCGGCACGCCTGGAGCGACGGCCTCGCCATGCGGGCCGCCCCCTTCGGGGTCTTCGCGGCCGGTCGCCCGGCGGAGGCCGCGCGGCTCGTCGCGATCGACGGCAGCGTCAGCCACGACGGGGAGGGCATCTACGGCGGCCAGGCGGTGGCGGCGGGCGTGGCGGCAGCGATGTCCGGCGCGACCGTCACGTCCGTGATCGCGGCCGCCCTCTCGGTCGTCCCCATGGACTCCTGGACGGCCCGCTCGCTGCGCCGCGCCGTGGTCGCGGCCCACCACGCGCAAGCGGATCCGCTCGTCCGCGAACGCCAGGTCCGCTCGGCGGTCGTCATCGGCGGATACCCCTGGACCGACCTGGCCCCGGAAGCGGTGGGCCTCGCCTTCGGTGCCTTCGCCGCGGCCCGCGGCGACTTCCGGACGGCCGTCCTGACCGCCGTCAACATGGGGCGCGATGCCGACACGACGGCCGCGGTGGCGGGCGCGCTGGCCGGCGCGATGGGAGGCCGGGGATCGATCCCGGAGGACTGGGCCTCGGCCATCTCCCCGGTGGCGGGCAGCTGCCTCCCCTCCATGCGCGGCTACCACGTCCTGGACGTCGCGGACCTGCTGACCCGGGAAGGGGGCGACCGATGAGCACGGACACCACCACGGAGGGCACGACGACGGAAGGCGCCACCACGGGCACCGTCGCCCCGGAGGGCGGCGGTGCAGCACCGGTGACGCCCGGCTCCGCCCCCCGGGGCGGCACTCCTCGGGACCGGGCGCCCGCACCGGAACGGGTCCGGCGGAACCCCGCCCCGCACGAGCTCGTCCCCTCGCACGGCCCCGTCCTCCGGCGCACCGCGGAAGGCCGACGCCCCGCCCCTCCCCGGGGGCCCGGCCGGGAGGCGGTCGAGGGCCTCCTCCTCGGCATCGCCGCGGGCGACGCCGCGGGTTGGCCCGCCGCCCGTCACCGGGCCGCCCGCATGCCCGGGTGGACCCGCCGCCTCACCCGCGAACTCGACGCCTTCGCCGAGCAGAGCGCGACGACCACCCTCCCCGTCCCCCTCGCCCTCAACCAGCCCCCCGAGCCGCTCCGGCTCGGCCCCTCCGACGACGCCGAATGGGCGGCCTTCACGGCGGAGGCGGTCCTCGCCGGCTCCGGCCCCGCCCTCACCGGGCTCCCCCCGGGCCGGCGCCTCCGCGCCGCCCTGGACCTCGCCTGGAACGCCCTGGCCAGCCAGGTCGCCGCCGCTGCGGAGCGGGCCCCCGAGGTCGAATCGGCCGTCCTGCCGCTGCGCGCCCGGATCTCGATCCGGGCCGGCCTCGGCAACCTGGCCACCGGGCTGCGTCCGCCCGCCACCGGCCACGACAACCCGCACTTCTTCGACGACGCGGCCTGCGTCAGGGCCGCCGTCCTGGCCGTCGTGCATCCCGGTGACCCGTGTGCCGCCGCCGAACTCGCGGAATTCGACGCCCGGTACACACAGGACGGCGACGGCGTCCACGGCGCCCGCGCCACTGCGGCGGCGGTCGCCGCGGCCCTCGGCGGAGCGCGGGTCGACGAGGCGGTCGAAGCGGCCCTCGCCGAACTGCCCCCCGACACCGAGATCGGCCGCAACGCCCGACACGCGGTGCAGTTGGCCCGGACCTCGGACTCGGCCTTCGCCCTGGCCCCGCTCCTGGAACACCAGATCGTCGACCACGTCTACAGCTACGGCATCGCCGCGGCCGAGACCGTCCCGATCGCCCTGGCCCTCGCCACCGCGGGCCGCGGCGAGATGACGGCTGCGGTACCCGCCGCCGCGTGCCTCCCCCGGGTCGCCGACTCGGCTCCGGCGCTGGTGGGCGCGCTCACCGGGGCTCTGGGCGGCGGCCGCTCGGTCCCGGCGGGCTGGCGCGAGGCCTGCCGGACCCTCGCGGGCTGTGCACTGCCCCGGCTCGCCGGCACCGACCTGATCGAACTCGCCGGGCTCCTGGGAGCCGTGGAACCGAGCACACCAGGTGGACAATTCCGACATGACACCCACACTGGATGCCCCTGCACTGGATGACCGCATCACCGGCAGTCTCCTCGGGGCCGCCGTCGGCGATGCGCTGGGCGGCCCCGTCGAGGGGTACGCCCCCGAGCAGATCCTGGAGCGCCACGGCGGTCGCGTCACCGGAATCGTCGGCCCCTGGAACGGCGGCGATTGGCGCACCGCCCGCCCCCTCGCGCCGTACCACAAGGGCGACGGGCACGTCACCGACGACACCTTGATGACCCATGCGCTGATCAGGGTGTACGAGAAGGTCCGCGGCCACCTCGACGCCCACGCGGTCGCGGAGCACCTCGTCCCCGAACTCATCGGCTCCCCCGTCTGGATCCCGGAACTGGAGGCCGAAGCGCTTCCCCTCCAACGGATCTTCCTCGCGGAGAAGTGGATCGTGACCCGACTCCACTACGGTCACGTCGATCCGCGCGAGGCCGGCAACGGCAACGTCGTCAACTGCGGGGCCGCGATGTACATGGCTCCGGTGGGCCTGGTCAACGCGGCCCACCCGGCCGGCGCGTACGCCGAGGCGATCGACCTCACCGGTGCGCACCAGTCCTCGTACGGTCGGGAAGCGGCGGGGGTCTTCGCGGCGACGGTCGCGGCGGCCTGCTCCCCCGGCGCCACACCGACCTCGGTGGTGGACACCGCGCTCTCCCTGGCGAAGGACGGCACCCGGGCGGCGATCGAGGCGGTCGCCGAAGTCGCCTCCCGCCACACGGACTTCGAAACGGCCCTCGCTCCCCTGCGCGGAGCGGTGGCCCCCTTCGACACCGTCGGACCCGACTACCGCAGCCCCTCCCTCGGTGCCCGGCGCCCCTCCCGCCTCCATGCGATCGAGGAACTCCCCATCGCCCTCGGCATGCTCCTGGTCGGCGGGGGCGACTACCGGCGCACCGTTCTCGGAGCGGTCAACTACGGGCGCGACTGCGATTCGATCGCCACCATGGCAGGTGCGATCGCCGGTGCGCTGCACGGCGAGTCCGCCGTCCCCCCCTCCTGGGCGAAGCAGGTCGCGGACGCGAGCCGCCTGGACCTGCACGCACCGGCACGGGCCTTGGCCGCGGTCGCCCGGGAGGTCTTCGTCCGGGACACCGCGCTGCGCCGGGACCACGAGTCGGCCTTCGCGGGCCTGACGGGCGCGGACCGGTGACCCTCCGCGTGACCTGGGTCCAACCGGAGGACCTGGTGGGCCACGAGCTGCGGCAGGCCGGGGAGGACGGCCGTGACGCCCGGGCCCTCGCGGCCCGCTGGGCGGCGGCCGGCGGACCGCCCGCCCCGGAGGCGGCCGGCGCCTCGGCGCTTCCCCGCCCGGACCTGCGCCCCCTGGCGGAAGAGCTCCTGGACGCCCTGGCGTCCCTGCCCGCGCCCCTGTCGACACAGGAGCCCACCCCGCTCCCGCTGATCAGGGAGCTGACCGCGGCTCCCCCCGCGCTGCCCGCCGTCCCGCCCGGGCGGGACGGCGGGACGGACCGCCCGGCGCCGCGCTCCGACCGTCCGGGCGCGCCCCGGAGCGGCCCTCCTCCCCTACCCGCCCCCGGCGAGCACCCGGCCTCCTCCCGCGACACCGCGCTCCTGGACCGGTTGCACGCCGCCTGGCTCGGACGGGCCGTCGGGTGTCTGCTCGGCAAGCCCGTGGAGAAGCTCCCCCTGCCCGGCATTCGCGCCCTCGCCCGCACCACCGGCAACTGGCCCCTCACCAGCTGGTTCACGGCCCGGGGCGTCCCCCCGGAACTGCTCGCCGCCCATCCCTGGAACCGGCGCTCCGCCGCTGCTTGTCTCGCCGAGAACATCGACGGCATGCCGGAGGACGACGACCTGAACTACCCCCTCCTCAACCTGCTGCTCCTCCAGCGGTACGGCCGCGACTTCACCACCGCGGACGTCGCCCGCCTCTGGCTCGACGAACTTCCCGCCGGCCGCACCTTCACCGCCGAACGCGTCGCCTACCGCAACCTCCTGGACGGCGTCGAACCCCCGCTGACCGCCGTCCGCCGCAACCCGTTCCGCGAATGGATCGGGGCCCAGATCCGGGCCGACGTCCACGGCTGGACGCGGCCCGGCGACCCGGTGGCCGCCGCCGCGCAGGCACACCGGGACGCACGGCTCACGCACACCGCCAACGGCGTCTACGGGGCCATGTTCGTCGCTGCCGCACTCGCCGCCGCGGCCACCGGCACCACCGACGTCCACGGGGCGCTGGCCGCCGGACTCGACGTGGTCCCGCCGGACTCGCGCCTCGCCCGGGCGGTCCGTCTCGGCATCGACACCGCACGGGCCCACCCCGAGGACTTCGACGCCGTCGTCGACCGGCTGCACCGCGAGCTCGGCGGGTACCACTGGGTGCATGTCGTCCCCAACGCCGCCCTCCTCGCCGCCGCCCTCACCCACGCCGACGGAGACTTCTCCCGCTCCATCTGCGCGGCGGTCTCGGGGGGTTGGGACACCGACTCCAACGGCGCCACCGCCGGTTCGGTCGCCGGGCTGCTCACGGGCCACCCGGATCGGCTCCCCGCACGCTGGACCGTCCCCCTCAAGAACCGCCTGGCAAGCTCCGTCGCGTCCTTCGACGGCATCGGTTTCGACACCCTGGCCGAACTGACACTCCTGGAGGCAGTACGCCCATGACCAGCATCGTCGTGCTCGGCAGCACGAACATGGACCTCGTCACCTACGTGCCGCGGGCCCCCGCCCTCGGGGAAACGGTCACCGGCCGCTCCTTCCGGACGGTCCCCGGCGGCAAGGGCGCCAACCAGGCCGTCGCCGCGGCCCGGGCGGGCGCCGAGGTGGCGATGATCGGCGCGGTCGGCACGGACGACTTCGGCGTGCGGCTCCGCGCCACCCTCGAACACTGCGCGGTGGACACCGACCTGCTGCGCACCGCCGAAGGCTCTTCCGGCACCGCCCACGTCGTCGTCGACGACGAGGGCGGCAACGCGATCGTCGTCGTCCCCGGTGCCAACAACAGCGTCACCTCCCTCACCCACGGCGACGAGGCCCTCATCGGCACCGCGGACATCCTGCTCCTCCAGCTCGAACTCCCCCTCTCCGTCGTCGTGGAGGGCGCCGCCACCGCCCGCCGGCTCGGGGTCCGCACCGTCCTCACCCCCGCACCCGCCCAACCGCTTCCGCCGGAACTCCTCTCCTCCATCGACCTCCTGGTGCCCAACGAGCACGAGGCCGCCGCACTCACCGGACTCACCGACCCGCACGCCGCCGCGCACGCCCTGCTGCGGGAAGTCCCCGAGGTGGTCATCACCCTGGGCGCGGCCGGCAGCCTCCACGCGGTGCGCGGCGCCGAGCCGCTCGTGGTGCCCGCGCCCCGGGTCCGGGCCGTGGACACCACCGGAGCCGGCGACACCTTCGTCGGCGCCCTCGCGGTCGCCCTGGGCGAGGGGCGTCCCGCTGCGAGGGCGCTGGCCTGGGCGCAGACCGCCGCCGCCCTCTCCGTCCAACGCGAGGGCGCCTCGACCTCCATGCCGTACCGCGTCGAGATCGAGGCCGCGTTCCTCTCCCCCCACATCCTGGAGGCCGACTCCGCATGACCGTCCCCACATCGGCCACCGCGCCCGACGGCCCGGCAGGCTCCGGGAGCCCCGACGGACCGGCGCTCCCGGGCCGTCCGTCGGCCACCACCCCGGGACCGCCGCTGCACGGGCTGCGCGTCCTGGACCTCGCCACCCTCTTCGCCGGCCCGCTCGCCGCCATGATGCTGGGGGACTTCGGCGCCGACGTCATCAAGGTCGAGCATCCCCGCACGCCGGACCCGTCCCGTGGCCACGGCCCCGCGAAGGACGGGATCGGCCTGTGGTGGAAGGTCCTGGGCCGCAACAAGCGGACGATCACCCTCGACCTGTCTTCGGCGGGCGGACGCGAGGTGCTGCTCGCCCTCGCCGCCGAGGCGGACGTCGTCGTGGAGAACTTCCGTCCCGGCACCCTGGAACGCTGGGGCCTGGGCTGGGAGGAGCTGTCGGCCGTCAATCCGCGTCTCGTCCTGGCCCGCATCACCGGATTCGGCCAGTTCGGGCCGTACGCCCACCGCCCCGGCTTCGGCACCCTCGCCGAGGCGATGAGCGGCTTCGCCGCCGTCACCGGCGAACCGGACGGTCCGCCGACCCTGCCGCCCTTCGGCCTGGCCGACTCCATCGCCGCCCTGGCCACCGCGTACGCGGTGATGACGGCGCTCGCCGCGAGGACGACGACCGGTCTCGGCCAGGTCGTCGACATGGCGATCATCGAGCCGATGCTCTCCGTCATCGGCCCCCACCCCCTCTGGTACGACCAACTCGGTTACGTCCAGCCCCGGACCGGAAACCGCTCCCTGAACAACGCCCCGCGCAACACCTATCGGACCTCCGACGACTCCTGGGTCGCCGTCTCCACCTCCGCCCAGTCGATCGCCGAGCGGGTGCTGCGGCTCGTCGGCCGGCCCGAACTGATCGACGAGCCGTGGTTCGCCGACGGCACGGGTCGGGCCGCGCACGCGGACGTCCTGGACGAGGCGGTCGGCTCCTGGATCGCCCGCCACACCCGTGACGAGGCGATGGCGGCCTTCGAGAAGGCGGACGCGGCCATCGCTCCCGTCTACGACGTCCGGGACGTGCTGGACGACCCCCAGTACCGGGCGCTGCACACCGTCACCGAGGTGGAGGATCCGGAGCTCGGTCCGATCAAGATGCAGAACGTCCTCTTCCGCCTCTCCGAGACCCCGGGAGCCATCCGCTGGCCCGGCCGCCCGCACGGCGCCGACACCACCGCCGTCCTCACCGAACTCGGGCTCACGCCAGCAGAGATCGACGCCCTCCGCGTGCAGGGGGCGGTATGAACCCGCTCCACGGCCCCGCCGACGGCGAAGGAACCCGCACGACGGGCGGGGCGCCCCCGAGCCCTGCCGCGCCCGGCTCCTCCTCCCGTCCGCCGCTGACCTGGCTGTACGCGCCGGGTGATCGTCCGGCGGTGGTCCACAAGGCCCTGGGCTCCGGCGCCGACGTCGTGATCGTCGACCTGGAGGACGCCGTCGCCCCGCACCGCAAGGCGTACGCCCTCGACTCCACGGTCGACCTGCTGGGGGAGGTCCACCCCGTTCCGGTGCACGTCCGCGTCCACCGCCTGCTCGACATCCCCACCCTGGCCTCCCTCCCCGGCCTCTGCGGTCTCCGTCTCCCCAAGGTGACGCACCCCGCTGACATCCACCGGATCGCCGGGCTCGCCCCCGGGCTCCCCCTCTATCCGCTCCTGGAGAACGCCCTCGCCGTCGAGCACGCCTACGCCATCGCCACCGCCCATCCCGCCGTGCGGGGAATCGCCCTCGGCGAGGCCGACCTCCGCGCCGACCTGGGGGTGCGGGAGGACGGCGGCCTCGACTGGCCGCGCAGCCGTCTCGTGGTCGCCGCCCGCGCGGCCGGCCTCCCGCCCCCGGTCCAGTCCGTGCACCCGCACCTCGGCGACCCGGTGGCGCTGGCCGCCGACTGCGCCCGGGGCCGCGCGCTCGGCTTCCTCGGCCGGGTCGCCATCCATCCCCGTCAACTTCCGGTCATCGAACGCGCCTACCTGCCCACTGCGGAGGAGGTCGACGCGGCCCGGGAGGTCGTCGAGGCGGCCGCGGCCCGGGCGGGCGCCCTGGCCCTCCCGGACGGCCGCTTCGTCGACGCCGCGGTGGTGGAGGGCGCGCGCCGGGTCCTCGCCCTCGCTGCCCGTGCGGACTGACCCCGCCCCACCGCATGCGAAGGGGCCGCCGGGACCCCTCGGTCCCGACGGCCCCCTGGGCGCGGACGGTCAGCCCTTGGTGGCCGATCCGGCACCGTTCTCGGACTTCTCGGGCTTCTCAGACTTCTCGGGGGCCTCGGGTGCGTCGTCCTTCGGGGAGTCCGCCCCGGGGGCGGCGTCCTCCGGCTCCGCGTCCGACGGCCCGCCGTCCGCGGCTTCCTCCGCAGCCTCTCCGTCCTTCCCCGCTTCGCCCGACGTCTCCGCCTTCTGTGCGTCCGCACCCCGCTCCACGATCTCTTCGCGACCGGGGCGCAGCCGCGCCGAGAGCACGATGTAGAGCACCGCGAGCAGGAAGACGATGATCGACGTCCACACGTTCAGCCGCAGGCCGAGGACGTGGTGCGCCTCGTCGACGCGCAGGTACTCGGTCCAGACCCGGCCCGTGCAGTAGGCGGCGACGTACAGGGCGAAGGCACGGCCGTGGCCGAGCTTGAAGCGGCGGTCGGCCCAGACGACGAAGAAGCCGACGGCGACGCACCAGAGGGACTCGTACAGGAAGGTCGGGTGGTAGAGCCCGGCCTCGCGGTTCGCACCCTCGGTGATCTTCAGGGCCCAGGGCAGGTCGGTGGGCCGGCCGTACAGCTCTTGGTTGAACCAGTTGCCCCAGCGGCCGATGGCCTGGGCGAAGGCGATGCCGGGGGCGATGGCGTCGGCGTACGCCGGCAGCGGGATGCCCCGGCGACGGCAGCCGATCCAGGCGCCCACCGCACCGAGCGCGATGGCGCCCCAGATGCCGAGGCCGCCCTCCCAGATCTTGAAGGCGTCGACCCAGTTCTCACCCTCGCTGAAGTACAGCTGGTAGTCGGTGATCACGTGGTAGAGGCGTCCGCCGAGGAGGCCGAAGGGCACCGCCCAGACGGCGATGTCGGCCACGGTGCCGGCGGTGCCGCCCCGGGCGATCCAGCGCTTGTTGCCGTACCAGACGGCAACGAAGACACCGATGATGATGCAGAAGGCATAGCCGCGCAGCGGGATCGGTCCGAGGTGGATCACGCCGGTCGACGGGCTGGGAATGTAGGCAAGGTCCATGGCAGGACCGACGCTACCCTGCCGGGCGGGTGGGACGGCAGCCCACCCGGCAACGTATGGGTAACTAACCCGCGGAGGGGGACGCCGTGCCGGGCTTCTTGCCCTGATTGGCCTCGGCGACCCACTTCTTCAGGTTCTCCGGTGAGATCTGCTCGTTCCCCTTGGTCGGGAAGATCGATTCCCCGTTGAGCAGGACGGACGGGGTGCCGCGGAAGCCGCCGCTCTGGAAGGCCTCGTTCGACTTCGCCACCCAGCCGTCGTGCGTCCCGTCGTTCACACAGCTGCGGAAGGCGGGCGTGTCGAGCCCCGGGACCTTCGCCGCCAGCTCGATCAGCGTGTCGTTGTTCCCGAAGGCGTCGTCCGTCTCCGGCGGCTGGTTGACGTAGAGCACGTCGTGGTACGCGGTGAACTTGCCGGCGTCCTGGGCGCACGCGGCCGCGTTCGCCGCGCGCAGCGAGCCGCTCCCGCCCATGTTCCTGTCGATGAGGGTGGCCAGGTGGTACTCGGCCTTGAGCGCGCCGGTGGCCTCCAACTCGTGGATGGTGTCCCGCATGACGTTCTCGAACTGGGCGCACGCCGGGCAGCGGAAGTCCTCCCAGACGGCGAGCGTCGACGGGGCGTCCGTCGCACCGGTGGGGACGGCGGGCTTGTCGCCCTCGACGGAGCCCGTCGGCGCGACCACCGGTCCCGCCTTGTCGGACCCGCCGTCCTTGTCCCCGCCCGCGGCGATCACTCCGACGACCGCGGCCAGACCGAGGACGCCGACGACCGCCGACGCCACGATCAGGACGCGCCGCTGCTTCTCGCGGGCCTTGTCGCGCTCCCGCTGCTGCTGGAGGCGCTCCCGCGCGCTCCGGTTACCGTCACCACGGTTCTTCTCGCTCACGCCCCAGGCAACGAACCGGGGAGGCACATCCGCGCCTCCCCGGCCCGAGATCCACCCGAACGGGCTACGAAGCGCGGCGGACGCCCTCGGCGAGTTCGGCCGCCAGTTCCCTTACCGCGGCGAGGCCGGCCGCCTCGTCACCGTCGGCGTCGAGCAGCCGCTGGACGAAGGCGGACCCGACGATCACGCCGTCGGCGAAGCCGGCGACCTCGCGCGCCTGCGTGGCGTTGGAGACGCCGAGGCCGACGCACACCGGCAGCGCGGAGGTGGCGCGGGTGCGGCGGACCAGGTCCGCGGCCTGCTCGCCGACCGACGCGCGGGTGCCGGTGACGCCCATGAGCGAGGCGGCGTAGACGAAGCCGGAGCCGGCCGCCGTGATGGTGGCGAGGCGCTCGTCCTTGCTGCTGGGCGCGACGACGAAGACGGTCGCGAGGCCGTGCTTGTCGGCGTGCTCGCGCCAGACCTGGGACTCCTGGACCGGCAGGTCGGGCAGGATGCAGCCCGCACCGCCGGCCTCGGCGAGCTCCTCGGTGAAGCGCGCGATGCCGTAACGGTCGATCGGGTTCCAGTACGTCATGACGAGGACCGGCTTGCCGGTGGCCCGGTGGGCCGCGCGGACCGTGCGCATGACGTCGGCGATCTTGACGCCGCCGCGCAGGGCGATGTCGTCGGCGGTCTGGATGACCGGGCCGTCGAGCACCGGGTCGCTGTGCGGAAGTCCGACCTCCACGATGTCCGCGCCGCCGTCGAAGACGGCCTTGATGGCCTCGATGCCGCCGTCGACGGTGGGGAAGCCGGCCGGCAGGTACGCGATGAGCGCGGCCCGGTTCTCGGCCTTGGCCTTGGCGAGGGTGTCGCCGAGCAGTTCGATGTTGCCGGTGCCGGTCACTTGGAGTCCCCCTCGGCGGTGTCGTAGAGCCCGAAGTAGCGGGCGGCCGTGTCCATGTCCTTGTCGCCGCGCCCGGAGAGGTTCACCAGGAGCAGGGCGTCCTTGCCGAGTTCCTTGCCGACCTCCAGGGCCCCGGCGAGGGCGTGCGCCGACTCGATGGCCGGGATGATGCCCTCGGTGCGGGAGAGCAGACGCAGCGCCTGCATGGCGGCGTCATCGGTGACGGCCCGGTACTCGCCGCGCCCGCTGTCCTTCAGATAGGCGTGCTCGGGGCCGATGCCGGGGTAGTCCAGGCCCGCCGAGATCGAGTACGGCTCGGTGATCTGGCCCTCGTCGTCCTGGAGCACGTAGGACCGCGAGCCGTGCAGGATGCCGGGCTCGCCGGCGGTGAGGGTGGCCGCGTGCTCGCCGGTCTCGACGCCGTGGCCGGCCGGCTCGCAGCCGATCAGCCGCACGTCCGCGTCGGGGACGAAGGCGTGGAAGAGGCCGATGGCGTTGGAGCCGCCGCCGACGCAGGCGATCGCCGCGTCGGGCAGGCGTCCGGTGCGCTCCAGGACCTGGCGGCGGGCCTCGACCCCGATGACCCGGTGGAAGTCGCGGACCATCGCGGGGAAGGGGTGCGGTCCGGCGACGGTGCCGAAGAGGTAGTGCGTCCGGTCCACGTTGGCGACCCAGTCGCGGAAGGCCTCGTTGATGGCGTCCTTGAGGGTGCGGCTGCCGGACTTCACGGCGATGACCTCGGCGCCGAGCATCCTCATCCGGGCCACGTTGAGGGCCTGGCGCTGGGTGTCGACCTCGCCCATGTAGATGGTGCAGTCGAGCCCGAAGAGGGCACAGGCGGTGGCGGTGGCGACGCCGTGCTGACCGGCGCCGGTCTCGGCGATGACCCGCGTCTTGCCCATGCGCTTGGTCAGGAGGGCCTGGCCGAGCACGTTGTTGATCTTGTGCGAGCCGGTGTGGTTGAGGTCCTCGCGCTTGAGGAGGACCCGGGCCCCGCCGGCGTGCTCGGCGAACCTCGGGACCTCGGTGAGGGCGCTGGGCCGGCCGGTGTAGTTGACCATCAGGTCGTTGAGCTCGCGGGCGAACTCGGGGTCGGCCTTGGCCTTCTCGTACTCGACCGCGACCTCGTCGACGGCGGCGACCAGGGCCTCCGGGATGAACTTGCCGCCGTAGGCCCCGAAGTAGCCTTCGGCGCTGGGGACCCGACCGTCCGGGTCGGGAATGAAGAACTCGCTGGACATGCGGATGCTCCTCGCGGGGCGGACGCCCCTGAACGCGTGGGGTGGATGGTCACGTGGTGTGCGCGGGCCCCTCACGTACGACGACCCCCGCACCGCGGAGCCGTCGTCGCGGACGGCCGCCCCGCCCCGGACCTGGTCCGGTGGCTGCGGGGCGGACGGGCACGACGGACGGCGCCCGGTGACGGGCCGGTTCCGGCCGGCACCGGGGAGCCGGGGGCCGGGGCCCAGCGGCTAGGTGCGGTCGCCGTACGTGAGGACGCGCGCGGGGCACGGGCGCCATCGCATGCCGTTGACCTGGCCGGGCTCGTCGCCGATCACGTACCGCACGCGCCGGCCGAGGACCCGGCGGGCGGGTGCGCGACAGCCGCGCGGACGGCACCCCCGGGCCAGGGGGGCGTGTGCGGGAACGGGGGCGGCGGCGTTGCGCAGCCGGCCGCGACGCCCGGGTGCCGGCGTGGCGTGGCGCGGGCTCATGGTCGGGTCAGCTCCGGCCGTGGCGCAGGGCGGGGTGGGCGCCGGCGGCGACGAGGTCGGCGACGGCGACCTTCGGGTCGCGGCCGGTGACGAGGGACTCGCCGACGAGCACCGCATCGGCGCCCGCATTGGCGTAGGCGATGAGGTCGTGCGGCCCGCGGACGCCGGACTCGGCGACCTTGACGATGTGCGCGGGGATCTCCGGAGCGACCCGCTCGAAGGTGGAGCGGTCGACCTTGAGGGTCTTCAGGTCACGGGCGTTGACGCCGATGATCCGGGCACCCGCGTCGACGGCGCGCTCGACCTCCTCCTCGTCGTGGACCTCGACCAGCGGGGTCAGCCCGATGGACTCGGCACGCTCGATGAGGGAGACCAGGGCCTCCTGCTCCAGGGCGGCGACGATGAGGAGCGCGAGGTCCGCTCCGTACGCCCGTGCCTCCCAGAGCTGGTACGCGGTGACGATGAAGTCCTTGCGCAGGACCGGGATGTCGACCCGGGCCCGGACGGCCTCCAGGTCGGCGAGGGATCCGCCGAAGCGGCGCTGCTCGGTGAGGACGGAGATCACGGCGGCGCCGCCCGCCTCGTAGTCGGCAGCGAGACCTGCGGGGTCGGCGATCGCGGCGAGCGCCCCCTTGGACGGGCTGGAGCGCTTGACCTCGCAGATCACCTTGACGCCGTCGCCGCGCAGTGCGGCGACGCCGTCCTTGGCCTGCGGCGCCTTGGCGGCGCGCTCCTTGAGCTCGTCGAGGGTGACCCGCGCCTGCCGCTCTGCGAGGTCGGCGCGCACGCCTTCGATGATCTCGTCGAGCACACTCACGCGAGGGGCCCCCTTCCGGGACGGTGACGGTGATGATGAACCAGCTTCAGCCACTTCGATCCTATCCGCAGGACGGCCCCGGACCCGCATCGGCCGGAGTGGCGTCCCATTTGCTGGGACTCCTACAGGAGTGCCCCCGGCTCCTCAGGGGGCCAGTGCCGCCCCGAAGGGCAGGTTCCGGACCACGGTGAAGACCGCGAGGACGGGGCCGATCGCCCACCACCAGCCGGTGGGGACGACGAGGCGCATGGGGACCCCGCGGACGGCGCGAACCAGCCATGCGGCCATGAGGACGGCGAAGACCCCGTAGCCGACCACGGCGAGGGCGTTGGCGCCGAAGGCGGTCGCGAGGTCTCCGTGGGCGACGGCGTGGGCGCTGCGGAGTCCGCCGCACCCCGGGCAGTAGATGCCGGTGAACCTCAGGAGCGGGCAGACGGGGTAGTGCCCGGGCTCGTTGGGGTCGACGGCTCCCACGTAGGCGAACGCCGCGGCGACCCCGACGAGCACACCGACCGGGGCGGCCAGTCGTCGCAGGGGCGAACGGCGGGGCGGGAGCGGTGCCGGGGCGGGCCCGCCCGGCCGGGTCCCCGGCGGCGCCGTGCCGTTGCTCGCCGCGGGTTCACCCGGCGGGGTGAGGTGATCGTCGGTCACGGCTCCGGCCGTCGGCTGCGCGTCCACCCGGTGATTCTCGCTCCTCACGCCCGCGGGCGCAGCCCGGCAGTGCCGGACCGCGCCCGCAGGTGCGTCGTGTCGCGTCAGGCGCGGGCCTTCGCGGTCACGGTCGCGGCCTCGCGGGCGGCGGTGACGTCCGCCGACTCCTTGGGCATGCCGAGGCCCGCCGCCTTCATCGCGCCGCCGACGATCCCGCCGAGGACGATGACGGCCACGCCGGCCCAGAAACCGGGCAGGTTGGCGGCCACCATGAAGACGCCGGCGATGCAGAAGCCGACGAAGGAGATGATGACACCGGTCCAGGCGGCCGGGGTGTGTCCGTGGGCGCTGCCCGCCATGAGTTGCTCCTCGTTGCAGTTGCTCGATGGTGAGGTCTCGCGTGCGCGGACACTCGGCGTTCATTGTCCCGCACGCGGGCGCGCGGAGGTGAATCGGGGGTGCCGGGACGATCACGCGTCGCGGTCGGCACCGGGATCGGTCACTCCGACGGGCGTCGGTGCCGGTCCCGGTCTCACTCTCCTCCGGTGGGGTCCTCGCCGCGGTCCAGGGCCTTCCACAGCTCCTCGGGCCGGTCCGGGTCGGCGGCGGGCGCCCGACGGCCGGCACCGGGGGTGCCGGAGCGTTCGTAGCGCCCTCCCATCGCCGGCCAGTTCTTGCCGAAGCGGAGGGCGAGGAGCCCGGCGAGCAGGATGAGGAGGGCGCCCGCGGCGGTCACGTACGGCCAGGCGGTGTGGGTGAGGTCGGCGACCGCGGCGGCGGTGTCGCCACTGATCCGGGCGGCCTCGGCGTTCAGCGCGGCGCTGTCGGAGGCGCCGAGGACCGCGGCGAGCGCGGCGCCCGCGCCGCTGAGCGCGAGGAGCCCGGCGACGAGGGTGCGGCCGGTGCGTCGGACGGCGAAGACGGCGAAGAGCGCGGCGAGGCCGACGATCGCGAGGGCGGTCGGCACGCCGGTGACGGAGGCGCCGTCGACCTCGATGGCCACGCTGCCGCCACCGACGGATGCGGCGCCGCCGGCCCAGGTCTGTCCGGCCGAGAGCAGGACGACGGTGGCACCGAGGGCGCCGAGGAGGAGGGCCGCGGCCAGGCTGCGGCGACCACCGGCGGGAACGGCCGCGCGGACGGCACGGGGCTGGGGTACGGGTACGGCACTCACGTACCCCACTATCCCCTACGTGCTCACTTGTCGTTCATCCGGTTGGCGGTGTGGACGGCGCGGAGCACGGCCGCGGCCTTGTTGCGGCACTCGTTGTCCTCGGCGACCGGATCGGAGTCGGCGACGACACCCGCTCCGGCCTGCACGTATGCGGTGCCGTCGCGGAGCAGGGCGGTGCGGATGGCGATGGCGGTGTCCGCGTCCCCGGCGAAATCGAGATAACCGACACATCCGCCGTACAGGCCCCGTCGGGAGGGTTCGAGCTCCTCGATGATCTGCATGGCGCGGGGCTTGGGCGCGCCGGACAGGGTGCCCGCCGGGAAGCAGGCGGTGAGGACGTCGAAGGCGGTCCGGCCGTCGGCGACCTCACCGGTCACGGTGGAGACGATGTGCATGACGTGCGAGTAGTGCTCGATCGACATGAAGTCGACGACCTCGACGGAACCGGGGGTGCAGACCCGGCCGAGGTCGTTGCGGCCGAGGTCGACGAGCATGAGGTGCTCGGCGCGCTCCTTGGGGTCGGCGAGCAGCTCCTCGGCGAGGTCGTGGTCCTCCTGCGGGGTGGCACCGCGGTGCCGGGTGCCGGCGATCGGGTGGAGCAGCGCCCGCCCGTCCTCGACCTTGACGAGCGCCTCGGGGCTGGAGCCGACCACGTCGAAGCCGTTCTCGAAGCGGAAGAGGTACATGTACGGGGAGGGGTTGGTGGCCCGCAGGACCCGGTACACGTCGAGCGCGGAGGCGGTGCAGGGGGTCTCGAAGCGCTGCGAGGGAACGACCTGGAAGGCTTCGCCGGCGCGGATGCGCTCCTTGATGTCCTCGACGGCGTCCTGGTAGGCGGGGCCTCCCCAGAGGGCGGAGGACGCGGGGAGCTCGGAGGCGGGCAGGGCGGTCGGCGCGGTGGCGACCGGGCGGGCCAGGTCGGCCTCCATGGCGTCGAGGCGGGCGACGGCGTGGGCGTACGCCTCGTCGACTCCGGTCTCCAGGTCGTTGTGGTTGATCGCGTTGGCGATCAACAGGACCGAGCCGTCCCAGTGGTCGAGGACCGCGAGGTCGCTGGTGAGGAGCATGGTCAGCTCGGGGAGCCGGAGGTCGTCGCGGCCGTGCTCGCCGATCTTCTCCAGCCGGCGGACGATGTCGTAGCCGAGGTAGCCGACCATGCCGCCGGTGAAGGGCGGCATCCCCGAGGCCAGGTCGCGGGGGGTGTGGAGGGTCTCGACGGTGGCGCGCAGGGCGGCGAGCGGGTCGCCGTCGACGGGGACGCCGACGGGCGGGGTGCCGAGCCAGTGGGCCCGTCCGTCCTTCACGGTGAGGGTGGCGTCGCTGCGGACTCCGATGAAGGAGTAGCGGGACCAGCTCCGGCCGTTCTCCGCGGATTCGAGGAGGAAGGTGCCGGGCCGTTCGGCGGCGAGCTTGCGGTAGAGCCCGACCGGGGTGTCGCCGTCCGCGAGGAGCCTGCGGCTGACGGGGATGACGCGGCGGTCGGCCGCCAGCTTGCGGAAGGTCTCGAGATCCATGGCACGGGACCTTACTGGGAGACGGGGAGCACGTCGGCGTCGAAGCAGGTGCGGGCGCCGGTGTGGCAGGCGGCGCCGACCTGGTCGACCTTCACCAGCAGGGTGTCGGCGTCGCAGTCGAGGGCGACGGACTTGACGTGCTGGACGTGTCCGGAGGTGTCGCCCTTGACCCAGTACTCCCGGCGGCTGCGGGACCAGTAGGTGCAGCGGCCGGTGGTGAGGGTGCGGTGGAGGGCCTCGTCGTCCATCCAGCCGAGCATCAGCACCTCACCGGTGTCGTACTGCTGGGCGATGGCGGGGACGAGTCCGTCAGCGCTGCGCTGGAGGCGGGCGGCGATGGCCGGATCGAGGTCGCTGGGGGTCCGGGGCGTACGGGTCATGGCGCCATTGTGCCGCGCGTCGGGGCGCTGCCCGGCGGGGCGTCCACTGGGCGGACCGGCGGTCCCGGTCGTACGCTGGCGGGCATGTCGACCCATGCGAAACGTGAACGGCTCCTGCTCGCCGATCTGTTGGAGGCGGCGGGCCCTGACGCACCGACGCTCTGCGAGGGCTGGCGGACCCGGGACCTCGCCGCCCATGTGGTGGTGCGGGAGCGGCGTCCGGATGCGGCGGCGGGCTCCGTCGTGCCGGCGCTGAAGGAACGCCAGGACCGGGTGCAGGCGGAGTTCGCCGAGAAGCCGTACGAGGAACTGATCCAACTCATCCGGACGGGGCCGCCGCGGTTCTCGCCGTTCACCATCAAGCAGGTGGACGAGGGGGCGAACGTCGTCGAGTTCTACGTGCACGCGGAGGACGTCCGGCGGGCCCAGCCCGACTGGTCGCCGCGCGAGCTGGACCCGGTCTTCGCGGACGCCCTCTGGTCCCGGCTGGAGCGGATGGCCCGGCTCCTCGGCCGCAAGGCCCCGGTGGGCCTGGTGCTGCGCCGCCCGAACGGTCAGACTGCGGTGGCCCACCGCGGCACCCCGGTGGTGACGGCCTCCGGGGAACCGGGCGAGCTGGTGATGTACCTGTACGGGCGCCAGGACTCGGCGAAGGTGGCCCTGGACGGCGAGCCGGAGGCGATCGAGCGGCTGCGGGAGACGAAGCAGCTGGGGCTCTGAGCCGGGCTAGCCGGGCAGTTCGGCACGGCGCAGCGGACGGACGGCCAGGGCGTACGCCCCGGAGAGCGCGCAGACCGCGGCGCTGACGACGAACACCGGGGCGGGTCCCCAGATGCCGATGGCGGCGCCGGTGAGCGGGAAGCTCAGCGGGGCGATGCCGAGGCTGCCGAGGCTGGCGACGGCGCTCACCCGGCCGAGGTAGGCGGGGTCGCAGTCGGTCTGCACGAGGGCTCCGCACAGGGTGCCGGAAAGTCCGGCGAGCAGGCCGAAGAAGAGGGCGACGAGGACGACGACGGGCAGCAGCGGGACGAAGGCGAGGGCTCCGAGCAACACGGCTCCGAGGATCACGGTCCAGCCGAGGACGGCGCCGGCCCGGGGGATCCGGCCCTTGACGGTGATCAGCAGGGAGGCGCCGGCCGCGCCCGTGCCGAAGCCGGCGAGGACCCAGCCGATGCCGGAGGCGCCCCAGCCCCGCTGCTCGGAGAGGACCGCGAGGCCGACGTTGAGCGGGCCGACGAAGCCGAGGTCACCGAGGAGGATGACGATCACCAGCGGGCCGAGCACCGGATGGCCGCGGAGGTAGCGCAGTCCGGCGACCAGGTCGTGCAGGGCGGTGCGCTCCCCGGGCGTTCCGGGGTCCTCCTCGTCGTCGGCGGCGAGCGGACGGAGCTTGAGCCCGCAGAGCAGCGGCAGGGAGAGGGCGAACAGCACGCCGGCGATGCCGAAGGCGGCGGCGGAACCGCCGAGGGCGACGGCGAGGCCGCCCAGCGGGGAGCCGAGGACCGCTCCGAGGCGGTAGGCGATGCCGCGCATGCCCTGGACGCGGGCGAGCTGGTCGCGCTCCGCGACCCGGGGCGGCAGGGCGCCGACGGCCGGCAGGAAGAGGGCGTCGACGACGCCGAAGACGAGGGCGACGGCGGCGAGGGCCCACAGTCCGGGCGAGGCCAGGAGGAGGGCCGCGGCGAGCCCGAGGGTGACGAGGCAGCGGACGGCGTCGGAGGCGATGACGACCCGGCGCGGACCGAGCCGGTCGGCGAGCACTCCGCCGAACAGCATGAGCAGGGCGCGGGGCCCCGCGGAGACGGCCATGACGAGCCCTGCCTGGGCAGGGGTGCCCTGGGTGACGGCGGCCCAGGAGAGGGCGAGGTAGTAGATGCTGTCGCCGACCGTGGAGGCGGTGTAGGCGCCGAGCCAGCGCAGGACCTGGGGGTTCCGGTGGGCGGGGGCCGCCGCGGTGCGGGCGGGGCTCGCGAGCGCGGGCATCAAACCCCCCGGTAGGGGAAGCCGTGCAGGTGGACGGCGACGTTCTCGCGGCCCTCGGTGTCGCCGGCGGCCTCGGCGGCGCGGGCCCTGCGGTCGTACTTCTCGCAGACGGCGGCCAGTTCCTCGCCAAGGGCGGCGAGTTCCTCGGCGGTCAGCCGCGGCAGCCACTCGGAGCTGATGGCTGCCGAGCGCCACTCCTCGGACCAGGTCAACCGCTCGTCCATGAAGCGGCGATGGAATTCGGTGCGCTGCTGCTCGACGACGCGACTGAAAGCATCGCTCGCGGCGAGCAGTTCGGGGGTGCCGCGGACGTCCTCGTCCCTCATCTCGACACCGTACGAGCTGGGCTGCCACCAGCGTTCCCGGCCGTCCGAGGACTGGGTCTCGGCTTCCTCGATGAGGCCGTGCTCGGCGAGCTTGCGCAGGTGGTAGCTGACGAGGGACACGGCTTCGTCGACGTGTTCGGCGAGCTGGGAGGCGGTGGCGGTGCGGGCCACGAAGAGGGCGCGGTAGAGGCGCATCCGCAGCGGGTGCGCGATGGCCTTGAGGGTGCCGAGATCACTGATGCGACGGTTCTCCGACGAGGTCATGACACTGACCCTAGATGCGAAGGAAAAACTGCACAAGATAAGTTGCGCAAATAATCTTTCGCGTCCCGCCAAGAAGAAGGGCCCCCGAAGGGGCCCTTCCGCGCGGGGGTTCAGCGGACCGGGTGGCCCGCCTCCCGCAGCACGTCCTTGACCTGCGGGATCCGCAGGTCGCCGAAGTGGAAGACGGAGGCCGCGAGCACCGCGTCCGCGCCCGCGGCCACGGCCGGCGGGAAGTCCGCGAGCTTGCCGGCACCGCCGGAGGCGATCACGGGGACCGTGACGTGCTTGCGGACGGCCGCGATCATCTCGGTGTCGTACCCGTCCTTGGTGCCGTCGGCGTCCATCGAGTTGAGCAGGATCTCCCCCGCTCCCAGGTCGGCGGCCCGGTGCGCCCATTCCACGGCGTCGATGCCGGTGCCCTTGCGGCCCCCGTGCGTCGTCACCTCGAAGGAGCCCGACTCGGTGCGGCGCGCGTCCACGGACAGCACGAGGACCTGGCGGCCGAAGCGCTCCGCGATCTCCTGGATCAGCTCGGGGCGCGCGATGGCCGCGGTGTTGACGCCGACCTTGTCCGCGCCGGCCCGCAGCAGCTTGTCGACGTCCTCGGCCGAGCGGACGCCGCCGCCGACCGTGAGCGGGATGAAGACCTGCTCGGCGGTGCGGCGCACCACGTCGTAGGTGGTCTCCCGGTTGCCGGAGGAGGCGGTGATGTCGAGGAAGGTCAGTTCGTCGGCGCCCTCGGCGTCGTACAGCTTGGCCATCTCGACGGGGTCGCCGGCGTCCCGCAGGTTCTGGAAGTTGACGCCCTTGACGACCCGGCCGTTGTCCACGTCCAGACAGGGGATCACGCGTACCGCCAGGCTCATGCGCCCTCCCCCCGGTAGGCCTCGACCTCGACCTCGACGACCAGGCGGGGGTCGACGAAGCCGGAGACGATGATCATCGACGCGGCCGGACGGACGGCGTCGAACAGTTCCTTGTGGGCACGGCCCACCTCCTCCACGTCCCGGGCGTGGGTGATGTACATCCGGGTCCGGACCACGTGCTCGGCGCCCATGCCCAGCTCCTTCAGGGCGCCGAAGGCCACGTTGAAGGAGTTGACGGCCTGGTCGTAGGGGCCGCCGTCGGCGATCTGGCCGTCGACCACCGAGGTGCAGCCGGCGACGAGGACGGTCCCGTTCGGGAGCTCGACCGCGCGGGAGTAGCCGAACTGCTCCTCCCACGGGGCACCGGTGACGACCTTGCGCAGGGAGTCGGTCATGCGGAGGTCACCGCCGCGAGCGCCTCTTCGAGGGTGAAGGCCTCGGCGTACAGCGCCTTGCCCACGATCGCGCCCTCGACGCCCAGCGGGACCAGCCCGGACAGGGCCCGCAGGTCGTCCAGGGAGGACACGCCTCCGGAGGCGACGACGGGCTTGTCGGTGGCTGCGCAGACGTTCTTCAGGAGCTCCAGGTTGGGGCCCTGGAGGGTGCCGTCCTTGGCGATGTCGGTGACCACGTACCGGGCACACCCCTCGGAGTCGAGGCGGGCCAGCGTCTCGTACAGGTCGCCGCCGTCACGGGTCCAGCCGCGACCGCGCAGCGTGGTGCCGCGCACGTCGAGGCCGACGGCGATCTTGTCGCCGTACTCGGCGATGACCTTGGCCACCCACTCGGGGGTCTCCAGCGCGGCGGTGCCGAGGTTGACGCGGGTGCAGCCGGTGGCGAGGGCGGCGGCGAGCGAGGCGTCGTCGCGGATGCCGCCGGAGAGCTCGACCTTGATGTCCATGGCGCGGGTCACCTCGGCGACCAGCGCACGGTTGTCGCCGGTGCCGAAGGCCGCGTCGAGGTCGACCAGGTGGAGCCACTCGGCGCCGGAGCGCTGCCAGGCGAGGGCCGCTTCCAGCGGGGAACCGTAGGAGGTCTCGGTGCCGGACTCGCCGTGCACGAGGCGGACGGCCTGGCCGTCGCGGACGTCGACGGCGGGGAGGAGTTCGAGGACGCTTCCAGTCGACACAGTCACAGGGTTCCGATCCAGTTGGTGAGGAGCTGAGCGCCGGCGTCGCCGGACTTCTCGGGGTGGAACTGGGTGGCCCACAGGGCGCCGTTCTCGACCGCCGCGACGAACGGCTCGCCGTGGGTGGCCCAGGCGACCTTGGGGGCGCGCATGTTGGGGTTGCCGACCTCCAGGGTCCACTCGCGCACCGCGTAGGAGTGCACGAAGTAGTACCGGGCGTCGGCGTCGAGCCCCGCGAACAGCTGGCTGTCGGCCGGGGCGTCGACGGTGTTCCAACCCATGTGGGGGACGACGGGGGCGTTCAACGGCTCGACCGTACCGGGCCACTCGTCGAGGCCCTCGGTCTGCACGCCGTGCTCGATGCCCTGGGCGAAGAGGATCTGCATGCCGACGCAGATGCCCATGACCGGGCGGCCCCCGGAGAGCCGACGGCCGACGATCCAGTCGCCGCGGGCCTCCTTGAGGCCCTGCATGCAGGCGGAGAAGGCTCCGACGCCGGGGACGAGGAGCCCGTCGGCGTTCATGGCCCGGTCGTAGTCGCGGGTGATCTCGACCTCGGCACCCACCCGGGCGAGCGCGCGCTCGGCGGACCGGACGTTGCCGAAGCCGTAGTCGAAGACGACGACCTTCTTCGGAGCAACCGTGCTCATGACCACACGTCCAAACGCAGTGTGCCGGCGGCGAGGCACATCGCGGCGCCGATGGACAGCAGCACGATGAGCCCCTTGGGCATCTGCTGCTTGACGAAGGAGTAGATGCCGCCGAGCAGGAAGAGCCCGACGACGATGAGGATGGTGGAGAGGCCGTTCACGACTAGAGCGCGCCCTTCGTCGAGGGGAGGATCCCGGCGGCGCGCGGGTCGCGCTCGGAGGCGTAGCGCAGGGCGCGGGCGAGCGCCTTGAACTGGCACTCCACGATGTGGTGGGCGTTGCGGCCGTACGGCACGTGGACGTGCAGCGCGATCTGCGCCTGGGCCACGAAGGACTCCAGGATGTGCCGGGTCATCGTGGTGTCGTACGAGCCGATCATCGGCGCCATGTTCTCGGGCTCGGTGTGCACGAGGTAGGGACGGCCCGAGAGGTCCACGGTGACCTGGGCGAGGGACTCGTCCAGCGGGACCGTGCAGTTCCCGAAGCGGTAGATGCCGACCTTGTCGCCGAGGGCCTGCTTGAAGGCGGCACCGAGCGCGAGGGCGGTGTCCTCGATGGTGTGGTGCGAGTCGATGTGCAGGTCGCCGTCGGTCTTCACGGTCAGGTCGAACAGACCGTGCCGGCCGAGCTGGTCGAGCATGTGGTCGTAGAAGCCGACCCCGGTCGACACGTCGACCTTTCCGGTGCCGTCGAGGTCGATCTCGACGACGACGGAGGTTTCCTTGGTGGTGCGCTCAACGCGGCCTACGCGGCTCATCGCTCCTGCTCCTTCTTCAATTCACGGACCGCGTCCAGGAACGCGTCGTTCTCTTCGGGGGTGCCTGCGGTGACCCGCAGCCATCCCGGTACGCCGTTGTCCCGGACCAGGACGCCCCGGTCGAGGATCGACCGCCACGCCGCGTGGGCGTCGGGGAACCGCCCGAACTGCACGAAGTTGGCGTCGGATTCGGTGACCTCGTAGCCGATCGCCCGCAGCTCGGTGACGATCCGGTCGCGCTCGGCCTTGAGCTGCTCGACGTACCCGAGGAGGGTGTCGGTGTGCTCCAGCGCGGCGAGCGCGGTGGCCTGGGTGACGGCCGAGAGGTGGTACGGCAGCCGGACCAGCTGCACCGCGTCGACGACGGCGGGGTGGGCGGCGAGGTAACCGAGGCGCAGTCCGGCGGCGCCGAAGGCCTTGGACATGGTCCGGGAGATCACCAGGTGCGGGCGGCCCTCGATCAGGGGCAGCAGCGAGTCGTGGTGGCTGAACTCCACGTACGCCTCGTCGACCACGACCAGGGACGGTTTGGCGGCCTGGGCCGCTTCGTGGAGGGCCAGCACGGTCTCGGCCTCGACCGCGGTGCCGGTGGGGTTGTTGGGCGAGGTGACGAAGACGACGTCCGGCGCGTTCTCCGCGATGGCCCGGACGGCGGCCTCGACGTCGATGGTGAAGTCCTCGTTGCGCGGCCCGGAGACCCAACCGGTCCCGGTGCCGCGGGCGATCAGGGCGTGCATCGAGTAGGAGGGCTCGAAGCCGATCGCGGTGCGGCCGGGACCGCCGAAGGTCTGCAGCAGTTGTTGGAGGACCTCGTTGGAGCCGTTGGCGGCCCAGACGTTCTCGATGCCGACGCGGTGCCCGGCGGTCCGGGTGAGGTAGGCGGCGAGCCCGGTGCGGAGCTCGACCGCGTCCCGGTCGGGGTAGCGGTTGAGGTGGCGGGCGGCCTCGGTGACCCGCTCCGCGATCCGGGCCACCAGGGGCTCGGGCAGCGGGTAGGGGTTCTCGTTGGTGTTCAACTGGACGGGGACGTCGAGTTGGGGGGCACCGTAGGGGGACTTGCCGCGCAGCTCGTCGCGGACGGGCAGGTCGTCGATGCGGACGGTGTCGTACGAGGTCACTTGCTCTCGGGAACCTTCCATCCGAACCTTGCCTTGATCGCGGCGCCGTGGGCCGGGAGGTCCTCGGCCTCGGCCAGGGTGACGACGTGGTGGGCGACGTCGGCGAGCGCGTCGCGGGTGTAGTCCACGATGTGCACCCCGCGCAGGAAGGACTGCACGGAGAGGCCCGAGGAGTGGCAGGCACAGCCGCCGGTGGGCAGCACGTGGTTGGAGCCGGCGCAGTAGTCGCCGAGCGACACGGGCGCCCAGGGACCGACGAAGACCGCACCCGCGTTGCGGACGCGGTCGGCGACGGCGGCGGCGTCGGCGGTCTGGATCTCCAGGTGCTCGGCGCCGTACGCGTCGACGACCTTGAGGCCGTCGGCGAGGTCACGGACGAGGACGATCGCGGACTGACGGCCGGCGAGGGCCGGGACGATCCGGTCGTCGACGTGCTTGGAGGCGGCGACCTGGGTCTTCAGCTCGGCCTCGGTGGCGGTCGCCAGCTCTTCGGAATCGGTGACGAGGACGGAGGCGGCCATCGGGTCGTGCTCGGCCTGGCTGATGAGGTCGGCGGCCACGTGCACGGGGTCGGCGGTGGCGTCCGCGAGGATCGCGATCTCCGTCGGACCGGCCTCGGCGTCGATGCCGATGCGCCCCTTGAGGAGGCGCTTGGCGGCGGCCACGTAGATGTTGCCGGGGCCGGTGACCAGGTTGACGGGAGCGCAGCCGGGCTCGTCGGCGGTGTCCCCGGTGCCGTACGCGAACATGGCGATGGCCTGGGCGCCGCCGGCGGCGTAGACCTCGTCGACGCCGAGCAGGGCGCAGGCGGCCAGGATCGTCGGGTGCGGCAGGCCGCCGAACTCCTTCTGCGGGGGCGAGGCGACGGCCACGCCCTCGACGCCGGCCTCCTGGGCGGGAACGACGTTCATCACGACGGAGGACGGATAGACCGAGCGACCGCCCGGCACGTACAGGCCGACGCGCTCGACCGGGATCCACTTCTCGGTGACCGTGCCGCCGGGCACCACCTGGGTGGTGTGGGCGCTTCGGCGCTGCGCGCGGTGGACGAGGCGGGCCCGCCGGACGGACTCTTCGAGGGCGGCCCGGACGGCCGGTTCGAGCTCGTCGAGGGCGCGGGCGAGCGCCTCGACGGGCACCCGCAGGCTCGCGACGCGGACGCCGTCGAATTTCTCCCCGTACTCGATCACTGCCGCCGCGCCATGATGCCGGACGTCCTCGCAGATCGGCCGCACCTTCTCCAGGGCGGCTTCCACGTCGAACTCGGCACGGGGCAGCAGGTCGCGCAGGGCGGAACCCTCGGGGAGGGCCTCGCCGCGCAGATCGATTCGAGAGATCACGGGTCAATTCTCTCAGACGGCCCACGGCGTCGGACGCCCGTATCACTGGCTGATACACGCCACAGTGGCGTCTTGTCGCCACACCTGACCGTTAGCGTTCAGCCCGTCACTCAGCGGGAAGAACGGCTGTACGAATCCACGGGGCCCGGAAGCGGAGCCGTGGGAGCGGATCGTGGAAAGCGAGGGGGGCGGCAGTGACCGAGCCGCACGAGGACGGGATGCCGGACGGCCTCACGGGCCCGGAGCGGGCCGTGTGGAGGGCGTTCCGGATCGGCAGGACCTGTGATCTGACCGAGGGGATCGCGGAATGGGACGACCCTTTCGGGGCACGGCAGTGGGGGGAGGAGCGGAGCGTCCGGGCGGACGTGGTGGCCCTGCTGCTGCTCGCAGGGCCACCGGCCCGCTCCGGGCGAGTGGCCGCGCTGAAGCTGCGCGGGGTCAGGATCACCGGCGTGTTGAACCTGGCGGGCGGGACGATAGGGCCCTACGTGGAGCTGAGCGGTTGTCGGTTCGACGGCGAGGTCGTGCTGCCCGAAGCCCGGTTCGGCACCCTGCGGATGGTCGCGTGCGCCCTGCCCCGCCTGGAGGCGGCCCGGCTGCACACCGAGGGGGATCTGCACCTGCCGCGTTGCCGGGTGCGCCGGGGCATCCGGTTGACGGACGCGCAGATCGGCACGGACCTGCTGATCAACCAGATCCAGGTGTGGCCGGACCGGCGGGGGCGGGCCATCGCGGCGGACGGCATGGTGGTCGCCCAGGACCTCCAGGCCGAGCTGATCGAGAGCCACGGGGAGCTGAGCCTGCGCGGGGCGAAGGTCGGGGTCTCGCTCAGCCTGCGGGGCAGCGTGCTGCGCGGGATGCAGGGCCGCCGCGCGTTGAACGCCCCCCAGTTGACGGTGGAGCGCTCGCTCTATCTGAACGCGGCCTGGGTGTACGGAGGACCGGGGTCGGCCGGAAGCACGAGCGGGCCGATGGCCACCCCGCCCTACGGGACGGCACCCGCACAGGGAGCCCGACGCAAACCGGTGGAGTTCCACGGCGGGGTGCGCCTCGACGACGGCCGGTTCGGTGACGCGGTGGACCTGAACCACGCCCGGTTCCTCTTGGACGGTGCCCGCCGGGAGGAGGTGTCGCTGCGCCGGATCGCCACCCCGGAACTGCGGTTCAACGGGGAGCGCCCGCAGGAGGGCCGGGTGGTGCTCAACGGCGCCAAGGTCGTCACCCTGATCGACCTGTCGACCAGCTGGCCGGGGCCCGGCGGTCTCGCCATGGGCGGCTTCGTCTACGAAAACCTCGTGCCGTACGGGCACTTCCCCCTGTCGCGGCGCCTGGAATGGGTGGCGGCGGCCACCCCGGAGTACGCGCCCGAGCCGTACGAGCGGCTCGCGACGGTCCTGCGGAACAGCGGGGAGGACGCCGATGCCCGCGAGGTGCTGCTCGCCAAACAACGACGCAGACGGGAGACCCTTCCCATCGCGGGGAAGCTCTGGGGCTACCTCCAGGACTGGACCGTGGCGTACGGCTACCGCCCGGGGCGGGCGACCTTGTGGATGGCCGTGCTGTGGGCGGCGGGCACGGTGGCCTTCACCCACTACCGTCCGATACCGCTCAAGGAGGACGAGGCCCCCGAGTGGAACGCCACGCTGTACGCCCTCGACCTGCTGCTGCCCGTGATCAATCTCGGACAGGACGGCTCCTGGCGGCTGGAGGGCTGGTGGCAGTGGGCGGCGACGGCCCTGACCCTGCTCGGCTGGATCCTCGCGACGACGGTGGCGGCGGGCGCGACCCGACTGCTGAGACGGGGCTGAGGGCCGCACCGCGGGGGCCGCGGGGTGCAGAGGCCGCAGGGGGTGCTGCGAAGGACGGCGACGGGGCGTGCTCACGGACCGTCAGGACGGGGCGCACCCCGGAGGCCGTCGGGACGGAGTGCCCGCCCGACGCCATCGGGACGGGGCGCGCCCGGGTTTGTCGCAGCGGGGTGAGGAAGCTGTCGCGACCCGGTGATGCGGCTGCCGCAGCAAGGGCGGCCGGGAGAGAATGCGCCCCATCATGCCCTTGCTCCGCGCCCTGGTCGGCACCGTCCGCTCAGCCCGGCACGCACCGCGACTCGCCGCGGGGCTCGTGCCGGACGACGACGTGCTGCTCGACCCTCCGGACGACCGGCTCGCCCCCGCCCTGGTCGCCGCCGCACTCGGTGATCCGGAACCCGCGGCGAAACTGCTCGCCACCACCCGGGACGCGGCCGCGTGGGAGGACCGCGACCGCTATGTCGTTCGTCTGGCCGCCTTCGCCCATCACCGGGGTGACTGGCTGACCGGATGGCTGGCGGCAGCACCCCGCGATCCCGACGCCCATCTCGTCACGGCCCAGCTCTCCGTCCGCAGGGCCTGGGGATCCCCGGCACGGGCCGAGCGGCTGCGCGAGCTCGCCCCGCTGGTCCGTGAGGTCGCCGCTCAGGCGCCGCACGACCCGGTGCCGTGGCGACTCGCGCTGGACCACGCGCGGGGAGCGCACGCTGGGCACGCCGTCTTCGAGTCGCTGTGGGAGCAGGCTGTGCTCCGCGTCCCGCACCACTACGGTTGCCACGTCTCGGCGCTGAAGTACCTCTCCGCCCAGTGGTACGGCTCACACTCGGCGGCCTTCGACTTCGCCGAACAGGCGGCCGACGACGCCGCTCCCCGCTCGCTCGTGCGGGCACTACCGGTCCGTGCGGCCCACGACGGGCTCCGCGCACCTCCGGGACCGGAGGGTTCTGTTCCGGACACCCGGGTCGACGCGGCGGCGGACCGCGGCCTGGCGCTGTCCGCGGCCTTCCCGCCGGGCGGCCTCTGGCCTGCAGAGATCCGCAACCTGCTCGCGCACGTGCTGATCAAGCGCGCCCGGTGGGACGAGGCATGGGCGGAGTTCGGGCGGATCGGCCCGTGCGCGACCTCGTTCCCCTGGGCCTTCGCACCGGGTTCCTTAGGGAAGGATCCGCTGCACCGTTTCCTGACCGCGCGGGATCGGGTGCGGGACGAAATGGCCCGCCGGACCCCGCTCTGGAACCCCCGTCGTGCACGGACCGGACGGAGCGGGCCCCGCGGCCATTAGGCTTGGCCGCTGTGACCACCGCTCGCCTGCCCCTCTTCCCGCTCAATGCGGTGCTGTTCCCCGGCCTCGTGCTGCCGCTGAACGTCTTCGAGGAGCGCTATCGCGCCATGATGCGCGAACTGCTCACGATCGACGACTCGGAACCGCGCCGCTTCGCCGTCGTCGCCATTCGCGACGGCCGTGAAGTCGCGCCGACCGCTCCCGGCATGCCGGACCAGACGGCCCTCCCGGAGAAGGGCCCGGCAGCGGGCTTCGGCCCCGACCCCCTCCAGTCCTTCCACCGGGTCGGCTGCATCGCCGACGCGGCCTCCATCCGGGAGCGCGCCGACGGCAGCTTCGAGGTGATGGCCACCGGTACGACCCGGGTGAAGCTGCTGTCCGTCGATGCGAGCGGCCCCTTCCTGACCGCCGAGGTCGAGGAGATCCCCGAGGTGCAGGGCGAGGAGGCCGGTTCCCTCGCCGAGGGGGTGCTCCGGGCCTTCCGCAACTACCAGAAGCGCCTCGCCGGAGCACGGGAGCGCTCGCTGACCACGAGCGAACTACCGGACGACCCCTCCGTGGTGTCGTACCTGGTCGCAGCGGCAGCGGTGCTCGACAACCCGTCCAAGCAGCGGCTGCTCCAGGCGCCGGACACGGCGACCCGGCTGCGCGAGGAGCTCGCCCTGCTGCGTGCGGAAACGGCCGTGTTGCGCCACCTGCCGTCGCTACCGGTGGTGGACCTGACGCAGACCCCGACGTACCCGAACTGAGCCGGCCCCGCCGGACGGACCCAGCCGAGGAAGAAGCGCGTGGCCAAGAAGCAGAAGAAGAACGGCGGGGGGACTCCGGCAACGGTGGCCCTGACGGCGGCCGGCACGCCGTTCACCCTGCACGCGTACGAGCACGACCCGGCCTCCCCCTCCTACGGGGAGGAGGCGGCGGAGGCCCTCGGGGTCTCCCCCGACCGGGTCTTCAAGACGCTGGTGGCGGACGTCGACGGGGAGCTGACGGTCGCGGTGGTCCCGGTGGCGGGCCAGCTGGACCTGAAGGCGCTCGCCTCGGCGGTCGGCGGGAAGCGGGCGGCGATGGCCGACCCGGCAGCGGCGGAACGCACCACGGGGTACGTCCGGGGCGGGATCTCCCCGCTGGGTCAGCGCAAGCGGCTCCGCACCGTCCTCGACGCCTCGGCCTCGGAGCACGCGTCGATCTGCATCTCGGCGGGCCGCCGCGGCCTGGAGGTGGAGCTCTCCCCCGCGGACCTGGCGACCCTCACCTCGGCGGTCCTGGCGCCGATCGGCCGCGCCTGAAGGACGACGCGGCTGCGGCGGACGCGGGTTCCGTCAGCTCGGGCCCGGGCCCTGGGCGTACGGCTTCGGCTGGTTCCAGGGCTCCGGTTCCGGATCATGGGGGCCGAAGGCGGCGGTCAGCCCGAGGTGGACGATCATCGCGGCGAGCGGCCAGGCCAGCATTCCGGCCGCTCCCAGGTTCAGTTCGAGCGGTGCGTCGAAGACGACGTTCGGACCGACCGCCTTGGCGTGGGCCACCACGTCATCGGTCGGGCCGAAGGAAGTGCCGATCCCCCAAGCGAGCAGCGAACCGAGGACGCCGCCCAGCGCCAGGCCCAGCACCAGCGGGACCCCGCCCTTCCGGCGCAGCAGGAAGACCACGAGCGCGGCGACCGCGCCGAAGGCCAGGGCGAGGAGGACGAAGGTGCCGTCGGCACCGACCGCCGACTCCCCCTCGGAGTTCCTCAGGTAGACCCCCTTGCCGTCCGAGATGAGCAGCACGCGCGGGGCCAGGTTCAACCACAACACTCCAAGAAGTGCCCCCGCGACCGCGGAGACGAGGGTCACCACGACGCCCTGCACGACCTCGGCCGCCGTGATCGGGTCTCCGGCCGGGCCGGGGGGCGTCGGCGGCGGCGGGGGCCAGACGGAGTCGTGCGGCTGGTGGGGCGGAGTCAGGGGTGCGGTCACCCCGCCATCGTGCCAGGTGCGCCTGTGGCCCGCCTCAGCGGACGGCGGCTCGCCGGTACGCCCAGGTGGCGACGGCGAGCGAGAGCACTCCGACCGCCCCGCAGACGGAGAGGTCGACCATGACCACCGCCCAGTCCGGGTGCGGGTCGAAGGTCCGGGCCAGTGCCTCGACCCCGTACGTCGACGGCAGCAGGTTCCGCGCCCAGCCGATCGGCCCCGGCAGCCCCTCGGCCGGGAGGACCCCGAGGAGCAGGGCCGCCGACATGCCGAGCTGCCCGAGGAGGGTGGCCAGCTCCTGACGGGGCGCGAGGAGTCCGAGGGCCGCCCCGAGTCCGGCGAGCGCCGCCCCGGCGAGCGGGACGACGGCGGCGAGGATCCACAGGTGGCCGAGGGGCAGTCCGAACAGCACGGAACCCGCGACGGCCGTGACGGCCGTGCCGGGCACGGTGAAGGAGGCGTACGCCCCGGCCGCACCGAGTACCACGGCGGCGGGCGGCACGGGCAGGGTGGCGTAGTGGTCGAGGCCTCCCCCGGCGCGCAGCTGCCCGAAGTACTGGGCGAGCAGGTTGAGCGCGACGAAGGCGACGACGAGGACGGTGGAGCCGGCCACGACGGCACGCGCCTCGGAACCGCCGTCCACGACCCCGCGCATCAGGACCATGATCCCGATCGACTGGAAGGTGGCGACGAAGAGCAACGGAATGCGGGCGACGCGGGCGCGGGAGAGCTGGGCGCGGTAGACGGCGGCCAGGGCCGGCAACAGCCGGGCGCGCGGGGCGAGGGGGGCTGCGCCGCCCCCGCCCTCCTGGGTCCGGGCCGGAGGCGCACCGGCCGGCAGGGCCTCGGCGGGCAGGGTGCTCACTGCGTACAGCTCCTGACGGTCACGTGCGGAACGCGGGGTGCCACGGGGGCGGGGAGGGGGCCCGCGTTCATGGGAGGCATCGGGGGAGGGACGACCCTCGCGGGGCGCGGGACCGGGGCCGCGGGACCGGAGCTCGCGGCCGCAGGTCCGGCGGGCGCACGTGAAGGATCCGGGGTCATGCCTTCACCAAACCCTCCGTCGCCCCGCCCAGGGCGAGGTAGACGTCCTCCAGGCTCGGCGTGGCCAGGGTGAAGTCGTCGAGGGCGGCGAACGCCGCCCCGCCGGTGACCGCGGCGACGGCCGCCCGGGCGGCGTCGTGGTCGAGCCGGAGGCGCCAGCGCCGTCCCGCCTCCTGGGCCAGTCCGTGCAGTGCGGCCACCTCGGGCAGGTGGAGCGGCGGCGCGTCGCGCCAGACCAGCTCGACCCTCACTTCGCCCGCGACGCGCGCCTTGAGCCCGGCGGGGGTGTCACAGGCGATGACCCGGCCGCGGTCGAGGACGGCCACCCGGTCCAGGACGGTCTCGGCCTCGATGACGTTGTGGGTGACCAGCAGGACCGTGGTGCCCTCCTCGGCCCGTCGCCGGTCGACGGCCGCCCAGACGGCACGGCGGGCGACCGGGTCCATGCCGGTGGTGGGCTCGTCGAGGACGAGGACCGGTCGTCGACCGACGAGCGCGGCGGCGAAGCAGGCGAGCCGCCGCTGTCCGCCCGAGAGCTTCTTGAGGGGGCGACCGGCGATCCCGCCGAGACCGAGCTCGTCCAGGACGGCATCGCGCTCGGTGCGGGCGTCGTGGACGCCGAGGCCGCGGAGCCGGCCGGTGGTCTCGGCGGCGAGGGAGACGGTCAGCTCGTCGAGGGCGGTGGACTCCTGGCCCAGGTAGGCGAGGAGTCGGGATGCCCGTTCGGGGTGGCGCACGAGGTCGTGGCCGAGGAGTTCGACGCTGCCGGAGTCGGGGCGCATGAGCCCGGTGAGTTGCCGCACGAGGGTGGACTTGCCGGCTCCGTTGGGTCCGAGCAGGCCGAAGATCTCGCCGCCGCGCACGTCGAGGCTGATCCCGTCGGTGGCGCGCACCTCGGGGGTCGCGGGCGCACCGCGCCTGCCGCGCGTGGCGGGGTACGTCTTGACCAGATCCCGCACTGCGCACACCGTACTCACGGTGTAAAAGCCTACGGGGTCGCCGGGCCTGCTCCGGGCGCGGGGGCGTGTTCGGCGGCGGTCCGGACGTCGATCTCACGCCAGAATCCCGCCCGGATCGCATACCTGTCGTGCTCGTCGATCTGGTCGTCCTTGTGGGCGAGGAGACCGAACCGGGCCGCGTAGCGGAGGAGTTCGCCGTCGATGCGGTGCGGGATGCGGGGGTAGAGGGTGGACAGCTTCTGGACGTGGTTCTGCTCCGGGAGGCGCTCCATCCAGCGCCGCGCAAACACCTGTCCGACCTCGAAGGGGTCGCCTCCGACGGTGGTGATGTCCTCCTCGCGGTCGGCCCAGCGCTGCTCGGCACTGGTGAGCGCGGCGAGGGTGGGCAGGGAGGCGGTCTCGGCCGGTTCTCCCAGGGAGGGCGCCGGGCGCTCGATCCACCCCCGGTCGGAGGACCAGCGGAGTGCGCTCGCGCCTTGCGCGAAGGGGGTGGTCGCAGCCCCCGGGGAGGCAGGCCCTCGCAGCCCCGCCAGGTCCTTGGGGGTGGGGACGCCCCTGCCGGGCGTCGTGGGGGTGGGGTCGGCCCCGTCGTCGACCCGCTCGCCGCCCGCGGCGTGCCCGTCGGGGCGGAGTCGCCCGTGGTCGCCCGGACCGGGAGTCGACGCCCCGTTGCGCGCCGCCGCGGCAGCGGCTTCCGCTGCCCGTTCGGCAGAGGCGGCGAGAGCCGATTCGGGCAGGGGCGCGGAGAGGATGGCGGCGATCTCGGGGCGGGGGGCGGGAGGCGGCGCGCAGCTGCCGGTGAGGTCCTTGGCCCGGACGGCGCGGGTGATCCAGGTCCGGTCGAGCACCCGTCGCTCATCGGCTTCGGCGACCAGATCCTCGGACTGGTTGTAGTCGCCGTCGGCGGCCTGGACGGCCCAGAGGTGGACGGCGACGCCGTGCTCCTTGGCCGACATGAGGCCGGGCAACAGGTCGCCGTCACCGGTGACGAGCACGATGTCGGAACAGGCTCCGTTCCGGGCGAGCTCGGTCAGCTCGGTGTGCATGGCGGCGTCGACGCCCTTCTGGGCCCAGCGACCGTCGCTCCTGGTCAGGGCCCCGAGCCGGACGGTGACCCGGGGCATCACGCGCAGCCTGCGGTGCTCGGGCTGGGGCACCCGGTCGGGCGCGCCGTCGAACCAGTAGATCCGCAGGAGGGGCAGTGCGGTCTCGGCCTCGGCTCGCTGACGGAGCTGCTGGATCAGCCCGGCGTGGTCGACGGTGATCCTGGAGCGGGCCGGTTCCCCGGCGAGGAGGCTGGCGGCGGCGCCCAGCAGGTAGCCGGCATCCACCAGGACGACGCAGCGGTCCACGTGTTCCACCCTCTTTCGGGGGCCTCGGGGTCGGATCGGGATCCGATCGGGGGGATCGGGATCGGGATCGGAAGGCGCTTTGGGTTCCCTTCGAGTCTGCCCGACGGCCGGGAGCTTGACGGTCGGAACTGGATCATCGGCGTGGCGGATGTCATGCCCCGCCCTCCCTGACACTCCGTAATGATCCAAAATGCGGCTTTGAGGACCGTATGTGAGTCTGACAGCGACCCTGGCCCCCAGGCCCCTTCGAGGAGGCAATCCCCATGGCCAAGAACCGCAACCAGAACCGCAGCCAGAAGCAGCAGTCGCCGGCCGAGCGCGGCGCCCAGCAGGCTCAGCAGTCGTCGATGGAGTCGCAGGCCGAGCAGCGCGCCAGCCAGGTGACGCCGGGCGACATGGCCCGCAAGGGGCGCCAGAAGCGCTTCGGCCACAACTGACGCCCGGCCCGAACGGCAAAGGGGCGCGCCCGTGACGACGGGCGCGCCCCTTGCGCGTGGGCAGGACCGGCTCAGCCGGCCAGGCAGGAGGGGCCGAGCAGCACCTTCAGGTCACCGAAGAGTGCGGGGTCGGCCTGCACCCGGTGTCGGTCGAGCCTGAGCACGGTCGTGGTGCGGGGCCCCTGGAGCTTGATGCGCACCTCGGTGTTGCCCTTGTGGTGCTTGAGGATCTCGCCGAGCCTGCTGACCATCGGCGGGGTGACCTTCACCGTCGGGATGGTGAGGATCACCGGGGCGTTGGTCCCGGCGTTCGAGAGGTCGGGGACCATCAGCTCCATGGCGACCAGTCGGGGCACGTCCTCGCGCTTGTCGAGCCGCCCCTTGACGAAGACGACCGTGTCCTCGACGAGCTGGGTGGAGACCAGCTGGTACGTGGCGGGGAAGAACATGCACTCGATGGAGCCGGCCAGGTCCTCCACGGTGGCGATCGCCCAGGCGTTGCCCTGCTTGGTCATCTTCCGCTGGAGCCCGGAGATGATGCCGCCGATGGTGACGACGGCGCCGTCGGCGTGCTCGCCGCCGGTCAGCTGGGAGATCGCCGCGTCCGTCTTGTCGGACAGGACGTGCTCGATGCCGAAGAGCGGGTGATCGGAGACGTAGAGGCCCAGCATCTCGCGCTCCTGCGCGAGCAGGTACGACTTCTCCCACTCGATGTCGGAGAACTCGACGTCGAGGCCGAAGCCGGGCTCGTCGCTCGTGTCGTCGCCCATCCCGCCGAACAGGTCGAACTGCCCCTCGGCCTCCTTGCGCTTGACCGCCACCACGTTGTCGATCATGGGCTCGTGGTGGGCGACCAGGCCCTTGCGGGTGTGACCCATCTCGTCGAAGGCGCCCGCCTTGATCAAGGACTCGACGGTCCGCTTGTTGCAGACGACGGCTTCCACCTTGTCGAGGAAGTCGGGGAAGGAGGAGTACTTCCCCTTCGCCTTGCGCGATTTGATGATCGACTCGACGACGTTGGAACCGACGTTCCGGACGGCGGAGAGGCCGAAGAGGATCACGTCGTCGCCCTGGGCGGCGAAGTTGGACTCGGACTCGTTCACGTTGGGCGGGAGGACCTTGATGCCCATGCGGCGGCACTCGTTCAGATAGACCGCGGACTTGTCCTTGTCGTCCTTGACCGAGGTGAGCAGTCCCGCCATGTACTCGGCGGGGTGGTTGGCCTTGAGGTAGGCGGTCCAGTAGGAGACCAGGCCGTACGCGGCGGAGTGCGCCTTGTTGAAGGCGTAGCCGGCGAAGGGGACCAGGACGTCCCAGAGGGCCTGGATGGCCTCGTCGCTGTAGCCGTTCTTCTGCGCTCCGGCCTGGAAGATGGTGAAGTTCTTCGCCAGCTCCTCGGGCTTCTTCTTGCCCATGACGCGGCGGAGGATGTCGGCCTCGCCGAGCGAGTAGCCGGCGATGATCTGGGCCGCCTTCTGCACCTGCTCCTGGTAGACGATCAGGCCGTAGGTGACCGCGAGCACCTCTTCGAGCGGCTTCTCCAGCTCGGGGTGGATCGGGGTGATCTCCTGCTGGCCGTTCTTGCGCAGGGCGTAGTTCGTGTGCGAGTTCATGCCCATCGGGCCCGGCCGGTACAGGGCGGACACGGCGGAGATGTCTTCGAAGTTGTCGGGCTTCATCAGCCGCAGCAGCGAGCGCATGGGGCCGCCGTCGAACTGGAAGACGCCGAGGGTGTCACCGCGCTGGAGCAGTTCGAAGGTCTTGGGATCGTCGAGCGGCAGCGCCAGGAGATCGATGTCGATCCCCTTGTTGGACTTCACCATCTTGACGGCGTCGTCCATGATCGTCAGGTTGCGCAGCCCGAGGAAGTCCATCTTGAGCAGGCCGAGCGATTCGCAGCTCGGGTAGTCCCACTGGGTGATGGTGACGCCGTCGGTGTGCCGCACCCAGATGGGCGCGTGGTCGACGATGGGCTCGCTGGACATGATCACGCCGGCGGCGTGCACGCCCATCTGGCGGACCAGGCCCTCGACGCCGCGGGCGGTGTCGATGACCTTCTTCACGTCCGGCTCGTTCTCGTACATCGCCCGGATCTCGCCCGCCTCGCTGTAGCGGGGGTGGGAGGGGTCCGTGATGCCGTTGAGGTCGATGCCCTTGCCGAGGACGTCGGCGGGCATGGCCTTGGTGAGCCGGTCGCCCATCGCGTACGGGTAGCCGAGGACGCGGGCGGAGTCCTTGATCGCGTTCTTGGCCTTGATCTTGCCGTAGGTGCCGATCATGGCGACCTTGTCGGAGCCGTACTTCTCGGTGACGTAGCGGATCACCTCGACGCGCCGACGCTCGTCGAAGTCGATGTCGACGTCGGGCATGGAGATGCGCTCGGGGTTGAGGAAGCGCTCGAAGATCAGACCGTGCGGAATGGGGTCGAGGTCGGTGATGCCCATGGCGTACGCGACGATCGAGCCGGCCGCGGAGCCACGGCCGGGGCCGACCGCGATGCCCTGCTTCTTGGCCCACATGATGAAGTCGGCGACGACGAGGAAGTAGCCGGGGAAGCCCATCGAGATGATGGTGTCCATCTCGTACTCGACCTGCTTCATGCGGTCCTCCGGGATCCCGTTCGGGAACCGGCGGTGCATGCCCCGCATGGTCTCCTCGCGGAACCAGGTGACCTCGGTGTAGCCCTCCGGGATGTCGAACTTCGGCATGAGGTTCTTCTCGACGAACATGCCGGTGGTGTCGACCTGCTCGGCGACCAGGAGGGTGTTGCGGCAGCCCTCCTGCCAGGCGTCCGAGGAGTCGACGGCGTACATCTCGTCCGTGGACTTCAGGTAGTAGCCGGTGCCGTCGAACTTGAAGCGGTCTGGGTCGGAGAGGTTCTTGCCGGTCTGGATGCAGAGCAGGGCGTCGTGGGCGGTCGCCTCGTGCGCATAGGTGTAGTGCGAGTCGTTGGTGACCAGCGGCGGGATGCCGAGCTTCTTGCCGATCTCCAGGAGACCGTCGCGGACCCGGTGCTCGATCTCGATGCCGTGGTCCATCAGCTCCAGGAAGTACCGGTCCTTGCCGAAGATGTCCTGGTACTCGGAGGCCGACTTCAGGGCCTCGTCGAACTGACCGAGCCGGAGCCTGGTCTGCAGCTCGCCGGAGGGGCAGCCGGTGGAGGCGATCAGGCCCTCGGACCACTGGGAGATGGTCTCCTTGTCCATCCGGGGCCACTTCTGCAGCCAGCCCTCGGCGTACGCGTCGGAGGAGAGCTTGAAGAGGTTGTGGAGTCCGGTGGCGTTCGCCGCCCAGATGGTCTTGTGGGTGTAACCGCCGGAGCCGGAGACGTCGTCCCGCTTCTGGTGCGGCTGGCCCCACTGGACCTTGCGCTTGTTCCGGCGGGACTCGGGGGCCACGTACGCCTCGATGCCGATGATCGGGGTGACCCCGGCCTTCTTGGCCGAATGGAAGAAGTCGTACGCCCCGTGCAGGTTGCCGTGGTCGGACATCGCGATGTGGGTCATGCCCATCTCGTTGCACGCGTTGAACATGTCCTTCAGCCGCGCGGCACCGTCCAGCAGCGAGTACTGGGTGTGGACGTGGAGGTGCGTGAAGGGCGGCTTGGTCACGGCGGGATGCCTCCGATGAATTTCTGGGGGGACAGCGTGGAAGTCTACGTCGGCGGACTGACAGATCGCGGGCACTCGGGGGTACCGTCGCGCCCGGGGAGACCGGGAACACACGTCCCGTTCCCCACGAATCCGTCGTCCGCACAGGAGGCCCCTCGATGTCGGTCCCGCAGGCCACAGCGGCCGAGCGCGGCGAGCGCGTCCTCGCCGTCTTCGACACCGCCTTCGGCGAGCTCCTCGCCGCCGACCCCGCGGCCTTCCGCGTCAAGTTCCGGAAGATGGCGGGCTCCGCCTTCGCCTTCTACCGGGGCACCGCGTGCCTGTTCTACGCGGACCTGGCGCGGGAGGCGCACGGCGGCCCGTACCTGGACGAGCAGACCGGCCGGGTCTGGATCCACGGCGACCTCCACGCCGAGAACTTCGGCACCTACATGGACGCCAACGGCCGGCTGGTCTTCAACGTGAACGACTTCGACGAGCCAAAGGTATCGTGCGGCTCTTCCCGGTAGAGTCCCCGTGTGACCACACTCCCAGGCACGATCCGGCTGTACGTCCGGCTGAGCCGAACCACCGATGACAGCACGTCAGTTGAGCGTCAGGAAGCTGACGGAAGAGCCCTAGCGGCACAGCGCTGGGCGGGCGTTCCCGTAGTCGTCTACGTGGACGACGGAGTGAGCGGAGCCCTTGAGCCGACGAAGCGCCCGGGGCTTTCCCGCCTGCTCGAAGAGTGGCAACGGAATGACGTTGTGATCGTTTGGAAGATCGACCGCCTTGCCCGAAGCCTCTTCGGATTCATGGATATGGTGCGCGCCTCCGAGAACGCCGGAACAGTACTCGTCTCCATTCATGACGCCTTCGACCTGAGCACACCAGCCGGACGGTTGCAGGCGTCCATTCTCGCCACTGTTGCCGAGTGGGAGCGCGAGAACATCCGGACCCGTGTGCGCAATGCGCGCCGATATCTTCACAAGGTCGGACGCTGGACAGGGGGACGCGTCCCCTACGGATTGAAGCCCGCCCCACATCCTGACGGAGCCGGAAAGATTCTCATCCGGGACGACGTGGCGGCAAAGGTTATCCGGGAAATCGTGGACCGGATCAATGAAGGCGACGCAATGACAGCCATTGCCGCTGACCTACAGTCCCGGGGAATCGCCTCCCCTCGGGTCCATAACAGCGGCAAGAAGGAACCGAAAGCGGCAGCATGGTCAAGCCGGGCAATTCGCGTCATCGTGGATTCCCCCACCATCATCGGTCACCAGATTGACCCCCTGACGAAGCGGCTCGTGCGCGAAGAGGGCATTCCCGTTGAGGTCTGGGAACCGATCGTCACCGAAGAGGAGCAGGCATCGGCCATTCTCGCTCTCGCGCCCCCAACTCCCCGCAAGCCCACAGCCGGTAGACACTGGCTCTACGGCGTTGCTCGCTGCGGAGTCTGCAAGGGGAACTTGAAGCGGACCAACGGCGGAAAGAATCAGCCTGACACGGTAATCCTTCGCTGCCGTGGGACGTTGCAGAATCCGCATCCGAACGTGAGCGTGCGCGCCGAAGAGCTGAGCAAACACGTAGTCGATGATGTTCGGATTCGCGTCGGAAGCATGAATGCGACTCAGCGCGTCTACCGTCAGGGAAATCGGACCGGTGCCGACCTTGGCCGGATGCGTGCGTTCCTCACCGAGCTTGAAGAAGACCGAAAGGCGGGCATGTACGCAACGCCCGAAGCGCTTGAGCGTTTCAGGCGACAGTACGCAGACACGGCAACACGAATTGCGGAACTCGAAGCAGTGCCGGAAACCGAATCCGGTTGGGTGACCGTCGATACCGGGGAAAAGCTCCGCGACCTGTGGCACCGCTGGACGGAAACCGAACGGGGAGAATGGCTACGGGAGACGGAGGCAACGGTGACCGTGTGGAACCCCGAAGTGCGCCGTGCGCGGGTCCCTCTCGGGGAACGCTGCGATATCAACCTAGGCGAACTATTCGAGGATGCTGCCGCCGAATTCGCCGCCATTGTCAGCGGTGAAGACGAAGAACGCTTCCGTAGGCCCACTGTGCTGACTCCTGAACAACATGACGAGATCCGGCAGGATCTCTTGGACGACATCGCACAGCAAGAGGGCCTGTAAGCCTGCCTGAGCGTCGTACGCGGCCCGTCACTGGGGGAAACCTGGTGGCGGGCCGTTTGGTGTTCCTGGCAGCGTGTGCGGCCTGCGGGAACGGTGTCAGCGGGTCTGGTTAGGGTCGGGGCGGTGTCGGACTTCGGTAACGGTTTCGTCGGGGGAGTGGTGAAAAAACGTTCACGGGGTGGGTCTCGCTTTCCCCTGCTTTGCTTCTTTGGCCCCTGTCCGGCGCCCCGGCCCAACCCTTGTGGTTACTGGCTTGCAGTGCCCCCGCAGCAAGCCTTCATGATCAACAAAAATGGAAGAGGTGGGGTGTCGCTTGACGGCCATAGACGAGTCGCGTGCCACGTGTTCGGAGTGCCTTGGTCCGCGTCCACGTTCCGACCGGAGGACGTGTGGTGCGCCGTTGTGTGTCGAGTCGGCCCGGTTGCAGGTCGCTGCCCGCAGGGCGCGTGAGGCGGTACGGGCTGCCGCTGGGGCTCCGCGCTGCCATCGATGTGATGAGCCGCACGGGCGGGAGTCATGGGCGCTGTACTGCCTGCGGTGCGCCGAAGAGGTGGACGAGTCGCGCCGGGCGGAGCGCCGTAAGCAGGTGGAGGAGCGACGGGAAGAGGCTGCCCAGAAGCCGTGCCAGGGGCCGAAGTGCTCGAACCCCGTGGGAGTGTCCGGGGGCCGTGGGCGCTCGTACTGCTCCGAGACGTGCGCCCGTGCCGCCGAGTACGTCCGTAAGCGTGCCCGCACGAAGCCTGGGCCGGTGCCGTGCCGTCGCTGCGGCAAGCCCGTGGTGCTCAAGTTCCGGGAGGGGGTGTGCCGGGCCTGCCAGAAGGTGCAGCGCACTGTGGCGCGCCGGGTGACGGTTCAACGCAAGGTGCGGGAGGCGCACGGGGATGCGGGGTGTTCCCACTGTTCGGCACCCCTGCCCGAGGGGGGTGTGATTGATCACCTGATCCCGATATCGCGGGGCGGGCTCTCGACGGTCGCGAACATGCGTGTGGTCTGCGTGCTGTGCAACGCGTCGAAGAAGGATCAACTGTTGGACGAGTGGTCGCCACCGCATCTGACGCCGAGCTGACCCCAGGCGGGTACCCCCGGGGCCACCCCTCCTAGAGCGTGTGGGAGGGAAAACTCTTGCGTGGCAACTGGAGCCTTTTTTGCGGAGAGTTGCTGAGCGTGACGGTCGGCAGGGCGTCTATCAAACGATGGTTATTGAGACGGTCGCGCGGGCCACTCCGGGGGCCCGAAATCGTGTAGCAAAACCCGTCTCAGAACCTACTCAAACCCCTTGATGTTCTGAGACGAGTTGTGAGACAGTCTCGTCATGAACACGAACACGGGGCACATGATCGGGTATGCACGGGTCAGCACGGACGACCAGGAAGCGCAGCTTCAGCTTGACGCGCTGACTGAGGCAGGGTGCGCCCGGATTTTCACGGACAAGGCGAGCGGCAAGAACACGGACCGTCCGGAGCTTGCCGCCGCTCTCGACTACGCGCGCCCTGGTGACACGGTGTGCGTGTGGAAGCTGGACCGGTTCGCCCGTTCGCTGATCGACCTTGTGTCCATGGTGGACGCGCTTGCGGCCCGGGGGATCGGCTTCAAGGTGCTCACGGGGGCGCTGGCGAGCATTGACCCGAACACGCCGGATGGTCGGCTGATGCTTCAGGTGGTCGGCGCTATGGCGGAGTTTGAGCGGGACTTGATCAAGGATCGTACGCGGGCGGGTCTCGCTGCGGCCAGGGCGCAGGGGCGTACGGGTGGGCGACCGGCTGTGATGGACGCTGACAAGCTTGCTGCGGCCAGGGCGCGCCGGGCCAAGGGTGAGAGCGTTACGGCCGTTGCCAAGGCTCTGGGGGTGTCCCGTGCGACGCTGTACCGGGCGTTGAGTGAAGCCGAGTAGCCCGATCCGACCGGAGAGACCGTCTACCCCAGGTGGTGGGCGGTCTTTCTCGTGTCCGGGCATGGGGGGCACGACCAAAGTTCAGGCGACAACCCCTCTGGCGATCCCGGCTCAAGCATGAGACGCGCACGCTGGGTGTGATCCCGTTTTTCCGGTGGCGTTTGCCACCTGACCAGCGGCAACGCGCTGGACGCCCCCAGAGAATGACCCCGTGGAGGGGTGGGGAGCGCCCCCGGAACGCCCCGATCGGGGATCGTAACGTGGTGGCAGTCGTGCCCGTGTACGGGTTTGGCAGCCGTCAGTTCAGCGCCCTGCCAACGCCCTTTTCAGCGCGTCGCGATGCTCCCAGGTCCATGGGGCATCCCGCAGCTCATCGGGCAGTCCTGCGAGCCCTGCCGTGATGTGGTCGGCAGCGTCCGCGTAGCGGGCGAGCCCCAGGTTCGCGAGACCCATGTTCAAGCGGTTGAACTCGGGCGTGAGCCAGTAAGCCGTGTCCGGGGGTGGCAGCGCTGCGGCAGCGTCCGACAATCTCTCTGCGTTCTCGACCAAGCGTAGAGCGTCGTCTCGCTCACCCAGCTCCGCCAAGCCGGCTGCCGCTTGGAGCATGTCGCCAAGCCGCTGGGCGGGGTGGGCACCCAGTGTGAATGCGGCGGCTGCGTACCAGCGGGCGACACCTTCGGGCCTACCTTGCTGGCGGGCTAGGTAGCCCTTGAAGTTGAGGGCTTGAGCGGCAAGCGTGCCGTTCTTGATCTCGTCGGCCAACTCCACGGCATCATTGAGAAGCCGGACAGCTTTGGCGTCCTGCCGATCCTGGGCGAGCATCCACCCGCCGAACTGGACGAACTCTGACGCCACCTCCGCCAGCCGGTCACGATGGGGCCCCCGGGCACCCTTGAGCATTCGGGTAACTGCCTTCATCTGGGCAAGAGTTGCCGGGATGAGCGACGCGGGTTGCGCCGTGTCGTCAAGTCGTCGGTAGGCGGAGAGGACACCGGCCAGCGCATCCACAGTCCCGGCGTCTAGCCGCGAGGGGTTCTCGGCACTGCGGGACACCCGGGAATCGTCGTCAGGGTCCAGCAACGTATCCGCCAGCGCCCCGCCGGTCCCCAGAAGACCATCTAGGGCCTTGGCCAGGGTGAGTGACGGGCGCTGCTTCCTGTTGAGCACACGGGACAGAAAGGCGGGATCGTAGTTGGTGGCACGCGCGGCGGCCTTCATTGAATAGCCGCCCTCGTGAAGGAGACGGCAGGCAAGAGCAGCGAAGTCGTCGTCACGCATCGCGCCTCATCACGCTGGGGTTGACCGGTGGATTTCCAGAGTAGTCAACCCCGGTCAACTCCCGCGTGAGGTATCGGCGGACCAATCATGAACGCCATGACCGAACCCGCGCGATACATCACGAAACCGGTTGAATTGCCCTTACGGCTGACCCCGGAGCCGGCCCCGGTAGAGGGGTGCGCGGAGTGCGCCGAGTTGGTCAATGTGCGTTCTCGCGCCCGTGCCGGGGGTGACATGACCACGGTGTCCGACTGCAATGTCTTTCTGCGGCGGCATCCCGAGGGGCACTGATGGTCACCGCAGAGGACATCGGGCGACGCGTGGAAGACGGCGTGGGACGGGTCGGCATCCTGCGTGACGTGATCCCGGACTATGAGGACCCCGCCGAGTCTCCGGGGGAGCGTCAGAGGCGCCCTACGGCGTTCCTGCGGCCCGAGAGTGGGGGTCGTGAGTGGTTGGTCCCGCCGGACAGAGTGAAGCGCGTGTAGCGCCCCTACGCGGCCCCGTCCGGCGACGGCGAGCAACAAGCCGGGCGGGGCTCTCTACACTTGAACTGCAAACGTGCACACGAGATGTTTGACGAGGCCTACGTCGGCCCCTTCACCTGGGACCTGAAGCGGTTGGCGGCCTCGCTGGCCCTGATCGGCTACGCCAAGGCGCTCAGCGACGAACAGATCACCGGACTCGTCCGGACCTGCGCCGGCGCGTACCGGGAGCGGATCCGCGCCCTCGCGACGGGCGCCAAGGGCGACGAGGTCCCCGCCTTCACCCTGGAGACCGCCGACGGGGCCCTGCTCGGCGCGCTGCGCTCGGCCCGGGCCCGGACCCGCTTCGAGCTGCTCGACTCGATGACCGGGATCCGCGACTTCGACCGCCGCTTCTCGGGGGGCGCCGGCACGATCGAACTGGACGCGGCCACCCGGTACAAGGTGCTGGAGGCCTTCGACGGCTATCTGGAGACGCTGCCGGAGTCCAGCCTCGCCCGCCCCGACACGTACCGCGTCAAGGACGTCGTCGGGCGGCGCGGGATCGGCATCGGCTCGGCCGGCCTCCCCTCGTACAACGTCCTGCTGGAGGGAAACAGCGACGCGCTGGAGAACGACGTCGTGATCTACCTGAAGCAGGGGCAGACCCCCGCGGTCTCGCGGCACGTCACGGACGCCGCGGTGCGGGAGTACTTCCGACACGAGGGACACCGCACGGTGATCTCGCAGCGCGCCCTCCAGGCGCACGCCGACCCGTGGCTGGGCTGGACGGAGCTGGACGGGACGGGCCAGCTGGTCGCGGAGGTGTCGCCGTACGCGGTGGACCTCGACTGGTCGGACATCGACGACCCCCAGGAGATCGCGGCGACCGTGGCCGACCTGGGCCGGGCGACCGCCACGATGCACGCGGCGGCGGACGACTCCAGCGGGCACTCCCTGGTGCCGTTCTCGACGGAGCGGGCCATCGACGCGGCGATCGCCGCCGACGAGGAGGGCTTCTCCGAGCTCCTGGTCGACTTCGCACACGCTTACGGGGCGCGGGCCAGGGCCGACCACCAGATCTTCGTGGACCTCTTCCGCAACGGCCGGATCCCGGGGCTCTAGCCGCCGGCGGGGCCGTCCACAGGCTGCCCTTAGGGACGTCTTACGGGCCGACATGGCACACTCCACGACGATGGACATGGCAGGAACGCAGCTGAGGGCGCTGCGGGCGGCGTTCTTCACGGCACTGGTCGTGACGCTGTCCGTGGCGTCCCACGTGCTGCTCTCCCGCGCGCCGCTGCCGCTGGGAACGGTGGTCCCGGTCGCGGCCGGGGTCTTCGCCGTGGCGTACGCGCTGGCCGGTCGCGAGCGCGGGCTCGGCCCGATCGCCGGTCTCCTGGTCCCGCTGGAGCTGGCGGCCGACACCCTCTTCACCAGCGGCCAGACGGTCTGCTACGGCCCTGCCGGCGGCCCGGTCACCGGTTCGCTGCGTTCGGTGGGCGTGGAGGTGTTCTGCGGCGGCGCCGTGGGCACTCCGCTGGCCGGCACGGTCGTTCCGGACGGCGGGAGCGGCACGGGGCTGCTCAGCTCCTCGGACCCGGCACTGCCGTGGGTGCTGCTCCTGGCCCACGTGGGCGTGGGGCTCTCGGCGGCGCTCTGGCTGCGCGGCGGGGAGCGGGCCCTCGCCCGGCTGCTCCGCGCGGTCGCTGCATCCGCCTTCCGGCCGCTGATGGTGGTGACGGCCTTCTTCCGGGCCGGCGGTCCGGCACCGCGGCGGGTCGGCCGGGCCACCGGCCGCGTCGGGTCGTTCCGCACGCGCTTCCCCGTGCACTCGGTCGGACTGCGGGGGCCACCGCGTCCGGGCCCCGCTCCCGTCTGAGCGGATCCCGACCCCTGTCTTCCCACCCCTCACGGAGATCACCCTCATGAGTGCACGCAACAGCCAGGCCAACAAGGCTGCCGCCCGCGAGCGGCTGCGCGCGGAGCGCGAGCGCCAGGCGAAGAAGGACCGGATGCGCCGACAGCTGGTCGTCGGCGTCTCGGCCGTGGCCGTCCTGGCCGTCGCCGGCGGAATCGGCTACGCGGTCGTCCAGGCCAACAAGCCCTCCCAGTGGGAGGCCGCGGCCGATGCGAAGACCGTGACCGCGCCGAAGAACACCACCGGCACCAACGGCACCACCGTCGTCATCGGCAAGGACTCCGCGAAGAAGACCCTGGAGCTGTACGAGGACTCGCGCTGCCCGGTCTGCGCGACCTTCGAGCAGAACGTGGGCGCGACCGTCGAGAAGGACGTCGAGGCCGGCAAGTACAAGATCAAGTACGTGGGTGCCACCTTCATCGATAACGGCATCCCGGGCGAGGGCTCGAAGAACGCCCTCTCGGCCCTCGGCGCCGCGCTGGACGTGAGCCCGGAGGCCTTCCTGACGTACAAGTCCGCCCTCTACTCGGCGCAGTTCCACCCGGAGGAGAAGGACGACAAGTTCGCCAAGGACGCGTACCTCCTGGAGGTGGCGGACTCCGTCCCGGCGCTCAAGGGCAACGCCGCCTTCAAGAAGGACGTCGAGGAGGGCACGTTCGACGCCTGGGCGATGAAGATGTCCCAGGCCTTCGACGAGAGCGGCGTGCAGGGCACCCCGACCCTGAAGATGGACGGCAAGCCGGTCACGGCCGAGGGCACGGACAGCCCGCCGATGACGGTGGCCCAGTTCAACACGGCGATCGACGCGGCCCTCAAGGCCTGACCTCCGGCCCGTGCCCCCGGCCCGAACCGGGGGCACCACCGGGTTCGGCCCGCAGCGGAAGTGGCCGGTTCCCGACGGTGCCCCTGGTTCGGCCCGCAGCGGGAATGGCCGGTTCCCGGCGGTGCCCGACCTGGCGCTCCGACCTCGCCGCCGGACCGGGAGCCGTCGTTCGGGAAACCGTCTTCCGAGGTCGGAGGGGCGGGAGGCACGGTTCGGGTCTCCCGCCGGGGCCGAAGCGTCTCCGGGACGACGACTGGGCAAACTTCCGGTTTTCGCCTGCCCCGGGGAAGTACTGGTCAGTAATCTGACTGCCCGTGACCAGTCGCCTCATATCTTTCGCACCCACCCGCCGCGCCGTCGTCAAGGCCGCGGCCGGCACCGCCGTCGCCGCCCCCGCCCTGCTCGGCGCGGCCTCCCCCGCCCTCGCGGACGACCTCGCGCCCGCCTTCCTCCACGGCGTCGCCTCCGGTGACCCGCTGCCCGACGGCGTCCTGCTCTGGACGCGCGTCACCCCCACTCCCGACGCCGTGCCCGGGTCCGGTCTCGGCCCGGACGTCCAGGTCGGTTGGGAGCTGGCCGAGGACCGCTCGTTCACCCGGGTCGTCGCCTCCGGCACCGCCACGGCGAGCGCCTCCTGCGACCACACCGTGAAGGCCGACGTCCGGGGCCTTCGACCGGCCACCGCCTACTGGTTCCGGTTCACCGCGGGCACGGCCGTCTCCCCCACCGCCCGCACCCGCACCGCGCCGGCCGCCGACGCCGCCGCCCCCGGGGTCCGGTTCGGCGTGGTCTCCTGCGCGAACTGGGAGGCCGGCCACTTCTCCGCGTACCGCCACCTCGCCGCCCGCAGCGACCTGGACGCGGTCCTCCACCTCGGGGACTACCTCTACGAGTACGCCAGCGGCGCCTACCCGGAGGCCGCGTACGTCGTCCGGCAGCACGAGCCGCGCCACGAGATCGTGTCGCTCGCCGACTACCGCACCCGGCACGGGACGTACAAGACGGACGTCGACCTGCAGGCCCTGCACGCGGCGCACCCGGTGGTCGCGATCTGGGACGACCACGAGTTCGCCAACGACGCCTGGGCGGGCGGGGCCGAGAACCACACCCCCGACACCGAGGGCGACTGGGCGGCCCGGGTGGCCGCCGCGAAGCAGGCGTACTTCGAGTGGATGCCGGTGCGCACCTCCACGGAGGGCACCGTGTTCCGCCGGCTGCGCTTCGGCCGACTGGCCGACCTGCACCTGCTCGACCTCCGTTCCTTCCGGTCCGCGCCGGCGAAGGCGGGCAGCGGCTCGGTCGACGACCCGGAGCGCAGCATCACCGGTCGTGCCCAACTGGACTGGCTCAAGGCGGGTCTCGCCGGCTCGGACGCGACCTGGCAGCTGGTCGGCACTTCGGTGATGATCTCGCCGGTCGCCTTCGGTTCCCTGCCGGCGTACCTCATGGAGCCGCTGGTGGAGCTGATGGGCCTGCCGAAGGAGGGACTCGCGGTCAACGTCGACCAGTGGGACGGCTACACCGACGACCGCAAGGAGCTGCTCGCGCACCTCACCGCACGGGCGATCCGGAACACCGTCTTCCTGACCGGTGACATCCACATGGCGTGGGCCAACGACGTACCGGTGAAGGCCGCGACGTATCCGCTGTCCGCCTCGGCGGCAACGGAGTTCGTGGTCACCTCGGTCACCTCGGACAACCTGGACGACCTGCTCCACGTGGCGCCCGGAACGCTCTCGGTCCTGGCTTCGGGAGCCGTGAAGGCGGCCAACCGCCATGTGAAGTGGGTGGACATGGACCACCACGGGTACGGCGTGCTCGACGTGACGGCCGCCCGCTCGCAGATGGACTACTACAAGGTCTCCGACAGGGCCGATCCGGCCGCGACCGCGTCCTGGGTGCGCTCGTACCGCACGCTCAGCGGAACGCAGCGTGTCGAGCGGGTGTACCAGCCGGTGCACTGAACGGCACCCTAGGGTCGATTTTCGGCCATGATCCCTCCTGTTAACAGGAGGTCACATCACTACGGCGGGTGGTGGGTTCCGGCGATCGAATCCGGACACACCACCCGCCTCCGCCACTTCGTTCGTTACGTCCACGTCTCAAACTCCGGAAGCGGCGCAAGTTTTTCTTCTCGATGCCCCGATTTGCCCGACGAATGATTGGGCTTGATCAATGCTCAACGACCCCTGACATGGACGCGTAATCTCCGGGCGGTGGCGAGGAAGTCCCTCTCCCTAACCCCCCGCAAGGAGTCACCGTGCGTGCTCTTGTCCGCATATCACCGCGTATGACACGTCGTCTGATGGGCACCGCCGTCATGGCCGGAACCCTGGCCATTGCTCCTCTCTCCGCCCCCGTGGCCGCCCCGGCCGGCGCCACCCTGGCCTCCGCCGAGGAGTGCACGGACGGTACGGCCACCCTCTCCAGCGCCCGCAAGGTGCGCGGAGCCGCGGACCACGCCGCCGAGCCGAACGAGGTCTCCGCCGCCAAGGCCAAGGCCATGGACGACGACCTGAAGAAGAAGCTTTCGACCGCCCGTGCCAACGGCCGGCTCAGCGCCAGCGCCGAGGCCGCCGCCGTCGTGAACATCCCGGTCTACTTCCACGTCATCCACGACGGTTCGACGGGCAAGCTCACCTCCACGGACATCAGCAAGCAGATGGCCGTCCTCAACGCCGCCTACAGCGGTCAGGGCAGCGGCAACGTGGACTCGGGCTTCCAGTTCTCGCTGGCCGGAACCGACTACACGGACAACGCGAGCTGGTACAACCTGTCCTCCGGCTCCACGGCCGAGAAGCAGATGAAGCAGACCCTCCGCAAGGGCGACGCCGGCACGCTGAACGTCTACACGGCCAACCTCGGCGGCGGCCTGCTCGGCTGGGCCACCTTCCCGTCGTCCTACAAGTCCAGCCCCTCCATGGACGGCGTCGTCCTCCTCGACGCCTCCCTGCCCGGCGGCTCCGCCACCAACTACGACGAGGGCGACACCGCCACCCACGAGGTGGGCCACTGGATGGGCCTGTACCACACCTTCCAGGGCGGCTGTAACGGCAACGGCGACTACGTCGCCGACACCCCGGCCGAGAAGAGCCCCGCGTACGAGTGCCCGACCGGTCGCGACTCCTGCCGCAACAAGTCCGGCGTGGACCCGATCCACAACTTCATGGACTACACGTACGACTCCTGCATGTACCAGTTCACCTCGGGCCAGGTGGCCCGCATGAACGACTCCTGGGTCGCGTACCGCGCCTGACGGAACGTCCGCGGACGGGGGGTGGCCCCGGGGGCTGCATCGCCCGGGGCCCCCCCCGCGCCGCCCCCCCGGGGGGGGGGGGGGCTGCCGAACCCCGGGGCGGGAGCGCACCCCCCCCCCCCCCGCGCC